>JAITUS010000047.1 GCA_031286185.1 Rickettsiales bacterium | reverse complement strand
AGTGGGCTAAATAAGATGTAATGTGGTTGATTTGTTAACACTTTGCACGCTTTTAGGCGAAAAATAGATCATTTAAAGCCTTTTTGCTTGTTCCTCAGCCGGTCCCCTGAACAGATACTTTCAGATCAGATTTTAAAAAACTAGAATTATCTAAATTAGAATCTGATAAGTTGGTATCAATAAGGGAAGAATTGTCAAAAACAGCATGGCGCAAATCAGCTTTTTTAAGATTTGCCTTATTTAAATTAACATTTATAAATTTTGCTCTACTCAATATCGAATTAGAGAAATCGGCATTCTCTAGGTTCATATCCTTAAATTCAAAATAAGCATAATTCACATCAAATTTTTCACCCTGTGATATCTTTTCTTGCAAATCTTCAATTGAGGTTATAGCACCCTCTAAGCCTGTAAGTCTTTCCTGTCCTTCATTGCCAATTAGAATTGAATGATTAAACTTACAATCTGTTAAACGAGCGTCAATAACTGAGCCTTCATATAAGCTCGAAGAGTAGAAAGATGTATTACCAATCATTGAATTATTGAAGTTGCTGAGAAAAAAGCCTGTTTTCTTAAAGGTATTATTATAAAGCAAAGAGGATCTGAAATCACTTTCAACAAAATTCGAATTAGTTGCTTTTAGATTAGACCAGCTTGAGTTATCTGCTGTTAAATTAAAAAATGTTGAGCTCTCCACCTCACTAGAGTCGATGCTATGGTAAGAGAGTTTGCTATTATAAACTTGAGAGTCTTGTATTTTGACCCTGTACATTGAAGCAGCAGAAAAATCCGTGCCTTCTATCTTTGTAGAAGTAAATAGCGAATGATCGAAAAACGAACCGTTCATGTTAGAATTTGTAACTTTAGTGTTATAAAACTTTCCGTAACGAATGTCAGAATCAGAAACATCAACTTGATGCAGCTCGCTAAAACTAAAATCAATATCGGATAAATCGGTATCTTGAAAACTGACTTTAGAAGCATACGAATGTTTTACCTTGGAACCATGCAATATAGATTGAACAAAACTTGAATTATCACCACTTACATAGGAAATCTGCGTGTTGCTTAAATTAGTTCTATTGAAGTTACTTTCAATTATAGCAGAAGAATTAAGGCAAACATTAGAAAGATCGCTGCCTGTGAAATCTGATTCTCTTATTTCTGCGCCATATATATTAGCGTTCTCCAATGAGGAAAATTGTATTTTTAGTTTATATGAATCCACTCCAAAAAAATTTGCATTGCTAAGATTGCTTTTCTGCATAACAGTATCGTTTACTTCACTATCGCTAAAATTTACATAACTAACATTCGAGTTTAGTAAGCTAGAAAGATTCATTTTCACATTTGAAAAATTAATATGTAAACCAGTTATATTATGCATTTTTGCTCTTTTAAGATCAGAGCTGATAAACTCAGCATAACTAATATTAGACTGATCAAATGTAATATCTGTTAAATTTGCAGAAATAAATTTTGCAAAACTCAGATTTGTACCTTCTATTCTTATGCCTTGCAAATTAGCATTGGAAAAATTTGCCCCACGCAAATCAGCATTAATAAAGGATACACCTGACAAGTCAGTATGAGAAAAATCGGCACCAATTAGACTGACTCCATCAAAAATAGATCCATTGAGGTACAATCGACTAAAATTAGCTCCATTTAAGTCAGGACCAAAACCTTTTCCAAAGTCTTCTGGCACGCCTTTTTTGTGACACTGTACTAGAAATTCAGCAAAGTCTTTTTTACTGTAAGACACATACTTTGTCTTATGCAAGGTATCCAAAAAATCACTGACCGGATTCTTCTTATCATTTACTCCACTTCCATAACACAAATGACCAATTAAGATTAATATCAAAAATCTAATCATCTTTCTTGATCTTCATTGCACTGCAATTCGTTATCTTCTTTTGTTTTACAGCCCAATTATACATTTCCAGGCTTTCTTTGTTGTCTATTTTCTTATGCTCCAAAAGATGTGGTATCATTTCAGCAATTGCATTTATCATGTCAACTCGTCCCCTTTCGATTGCTATATCAATAGGAGATTGAAGACTATCATTGACTGCTTTAGGATCAGCACCTTGTAATAAGAGAAAGCGTACTATATCTACCTCACCTTGCTTAACGGCATAGATTAGAGGGGTATCTCCAAGCTTATTTCTAAGCTTCAGTACCTCTTGAGTTGTTAATCCAAGCTTTTCCAGCTTACTTATTATCCCCCTCAGGCAAACTAAGTTGTTCTTTTTAATACAGTAAAAAAGCTGCTTGCTATAGTTATCAATAAATACAGTTGTTGGGAGATGCTCATTAAGATTATCATATTGTCGCTTATATACTGACTTGCTTTGTGCGTTTTTTTGATACCATTCCTTTATTGGTTCTCTGTCTAGCTTTGTCCATCTTTGTAAATTTTTCTCTTCCTCTTGCTTGTTTTCTTCGTCTCTTCTAGTGATAGGTTTTATTCGATTTTTTCTACTGTGGTCCTCAGCTAATTTTTTCACTTCTTCTTTTTCAGCTTGATCTTCCTCTCTTTCTTTTTTCTCTTCTAATAATTTATCTGTATTATTTTCTGGGGGCTTATTCTCCTCAATATCAACCTTTTTATCAACTTGTAGACCCTTTTGCAGATCAGCTACATCTTCATTTAACCCAGCGCTTGGAGGCAAAACTAAATTTTTGTTCACTTCCTTATCGGTCACACTTGGCAAACTTGGAGTAACTTCATCTTTACTTTTTTCTGGCAGGTTATTGCCAAAATCTTTATCACTCTGCTCACCTCCGCCAATGGTTTTTTCAACTGCAGGAGCTTTGCTTTCATCGTGTTGTGGTTCTTTTTTATTGATCGCTCCTTCAGCCTTGGTATCCTGTGCTTTTTCAACATTCAACTTGTCGACGTCCGTAGGGTCGCTTTTGGAAGACTCAGGCTCGGTTCCTCGGGCTGTGCTTTCCGGCGCATCTTGTTTTAGATTTTTCCTTATACCTACATTTTCATGCACAGAACTAACCGATTTACCTGCATCAGTTTTTTTTCTTTCAACTTGCTCCACAGCAAGCAGGCTCGACGAGCCAAACACGACAAATAACAATGTAAAGTATAAAATACTCCTCATAAATATCCAAAGCACAAGCTTAATTAAGATGATACTATAATCAAATAATTAATCTATAGTAAAAAATGGGCATGGGAAATGGAGAGTGATTAGGAACTTTTGCAGTGTACAGTAAGTTCCCTTAGCATATTATGCGTGTAAAGTATGAAGACTCTGCATAAAAGCCCTACAAGTATTACAACCAGATGTTATGCTACTGTTAACTTGCTTCTCAAGCTTTTGAGGTTTCTTTTCCCTAGGATCTTTAAGTGTGTTGTTAAAGTCATCCGTGGTAATTACAATCTTTGTATTGTCGTCACCTTCTGACTCTTCTTTTACCTGTTCTTCTTTGTAAATCCGCTCTATAGCACAACGTTTTGCTTCATTTACTAAATATTCTAGATCAGCTCCTGAAAAACCATTAGTTTCTTTTGCAAGTTCTTTAACATCTACTCCTATTGTTACTTGCTCCGTATCTACACCTTTGTTCAGGTAAAGATTTAGTATTTTCTCGTGTTGCTCTTTTTCTGGTAAAGGAATATAAATATGTTCGGAGAGACGACCTGGTCTAATCAGTGCTTCGTCCAAACACTCCAAACGATTAGTTGCAGCAATCACTGTCACATCTTCCCTAGAGTTAAACCCATCAAGCTCGCTCAAAAACTGATTTACAATGCGGTTGCGTTCCTCATCACTGTGTCTACCATCATTACTACGTTTTGTGCAAACAGCATCTATTTCATCTATAAAAACTATGCATGGAGCATTTTCTCTCGCTTTTTTAAAAAGATCTTTTATGTAATGTGCACTTTGGCCAGCATATTTTTGCATACACTCAGGTCCAGAAACGCTAATAAATTTTGCATTAGCTTCACATGCAATTGCACGAGCGATAAGAGTTTACCATTCCCAGGCGGACCGTATAAAATATAGCCTTTTGGTATTGTGAAACTTAATTTTTGAAGTAGCGCCTTCTTTCTTTCTGGCATATGACCACAAATCATTTTTAATTCCTCTCTGTATCTTGATCAGAAACTATGACATTATCAAGCGTTACTTTTTCTCCCAATTGAGTAGGATCAACCAATTCTATTAAGAAGTCATCCTTTTTTCGTTTAACTAGATCACTGGGACTAAAAAATTTACTCTCCTTTGCAAGGAATTTCTTTTTGTCAGGCAGTTCTATTGGGTCGGCTAATTTCTCCTTATTATTCACTTTCTCCTTAGTGTTTGTTATATCCAAACTCTGCACTTCTTTGGCTGCCTTAGCACTAGGTTCACACGCTTTGGATGTAACATATTTAGCTATAAATGCAAGCACAAGTATAATCGCACCTATTACATATAATATCTCTAGTGCAACTATAGTGGACGCAATTATACCAGGTGCGGCCATATCAGTTGCAAAAGTTGATATTACTATTATAGCACCTAACGGCAACATTAAGTAAAAAACGATAGTACTTCTATTCTTTGCTTTCTTCAACTGCATCAAATATCCAGATCCATTTGGATATTTAGATGTATAAATATCCACCGAAGTTTTGTGATCAGAATTTTTTAACCAAGGATTCACACCCTTCATTATCAGAGTTAGTATTGTTGCTTCACTGCGCTGATTGGCAGCATAGTGTAAAAGATTATTTTTGTCACCGTCTACTATATCCACCTTAGCTTTTGCTGCTAGAAGCTCCACTAGCTCAGTATGGTCATTTTTAACGGCTAACTGTAAAGGAGTGTCTTCTTTAGAATAATTTCTACTACATTTATTAACATCAGCCCCTTTTTCTACTAGAAGCTCTGCTATCTCCTTATAGCCTTCCATAGCAGCTAACTGCAAAGGAGTGAATTCATCAAGGAAAACTTCGGCTCCGCAATCAACATCGATCCCTTTTACTTCTAATAAAGCTCTCACTAAATTTGTAGCACCAATTGCAGTAGCTATGTACAATAATGTGACTTTATCGTACTTTGCTTCAGGGTAGCCATTTTGTACAGTAAATAGATAATTTATGCCGAATCCATTTTCCTCCCACTCTTGGTATACAGCTTTCTCTTTTAACTTACTTTTTATTTTCTCAGTTGCATTGCTCTTATTTAGATCATTTTCATTATTTACTAAAGCTATATATCTCTCCCAATCCCGACTTACTTGATCCCATAATTTCCTCCTATTAAAAAACAGTACAATTTAACTATTGCACATTTTAGTAAAAAAGTCAAACGTTTATATATTTCTTCATACTTTGTATAAAGTTATTATTGCTTACTTTAGTTTACTGTAGCTTGATCAAAAGAAGTGGAATTCAATGGCAACATATTACAAATTAACTTCACAAAAAACTTAATAAAGCTAAGTACATTTATATATCCAGACAAAGTAATTTGGTGAGTTTTATGTTATGTCAAATAGTACGCGGAAGGAGAGGGATTCGAACCCTCGATACGACTTTTCAATCGTATAACGGTTTAGCAAACCGCCGCCTTCAGCCGCTCGGCCACCCTTCCAAATCTTGAACTTCAAAGCAAGTACTTTATATAATACCAAGACTTCACAACCTGTCTAATGCTTTTAATAGTAGCATTTCATGTTATTAGATAGCAGAATCTCTTCTAAACCAGTCAATAACTGTAATTTTACTATAGCATTAACAACCCAAACTAATATGCATCAATCTCCACTTTTAATAGCGTTTTCAATAATGCTCTTTGCTTCTTTCATACCAACCCATTTTCCAACTGTTACTGTTTTTCCTTTCTCTAAGTCTTTGTAGTGTGAAAAGAAATGAGTAATCTTATCCAGTAGGTTTTTAGGTAAATCAGAGTAGTCCTTTACGTTGTCATAATAGCTATCAACGCTGGAAACAGGCACAGCTAATATCTTTTCATCTTCTCCTTTTTCATCCTTAGTAAGTAGAGCACCTATTGGACGTACCGATACTAAAACACCAGGTGCTAGTGGGAATTGAGTTAACACCAAAACATCCACGGGATCACCATCACCTGCACAGGTATTTGGCACAAATCCATAATTGCAAGGATAGGTCATTGAGGTAGATAAAAACCTGTCAACTTGCAATAATCCAAGCTCTTTATTAAATTCATACTTTATAGGCTCAGCATTTGCACCTATTTCAATTATCACACTCACTGCATCTGCTGTCGCAGTTATTTTACTCAAATCCATAAATTACCTCTTACTTTAAGAGTAAGTATTATACAACATACACTTCTTAGTTGCCACATTTATATAATTTCATTTTTATGAACAAAAATCTGCCTGAGGACCAGCTAAATCAACTTGGACAAATAAATAGCAGCTTTGCAGCCCGTTTTTATGAATGAAGATAAGATATTGTAACCAAACGCACCTTCAGCGTTGTGCTCAATTGCAATATCTCTATGCTCTAACTCTTCATCGCGAAACTTACTTATAGTTTCTCTTAGTTCTCCATCTTCTAAATGCGAAACTTGCTTTTTATAGTGCTCTCCAATCACTTCCTCAACTGCAACAGTGCAAGCCATAGCAGCCTTTCTGCCCATAATGGCAGTTGCAACACCAAGTGACACTCCCAAAATGCGCCAAACTGGCAACAAAACAGTAGGGCGAACTTTTTGCTCTTTGATTTTCTCATTAAAATAATGAAAATGCTTTTTTTCCTGCTCTTCCATTTCAATTATTTCATTGATTATAGAAGACTTTTTGAGAATAAATTTTTGACCAGAATAGATGCAAATAGCTCCATATTCTCCAGCATGGTTTACCCTAATTGCTTGCTGCAAGAACTTACTGCTGCTATACCTTAAGTTATTTAGATTTCTTTCTCTCTCCACAATACACCTTACCTGACACGAACAGAGCTACTATGAGATAAATTAAGTTCCACGTTGCTAAGGAAACACCTAGAACGTAATGGGGTCTGTCACAAGAAGGAGAGTAGTTGGGGTTTAAGAGATTGTTTCTCAGCTCTTCTACGCTAACGTTACCGCTTGCTTGTTCTGTGCATCCTAAAACATCATGGAATAAGCGAAGTTCAAGACCTACATGATAAAAAGATATTATCGCACCTACAAGATAACTACAAAACATTGCATAGACTAAAATCTTGCTGTCTTTAAACATGTGTGCCATTGCAAGCAACCCTGCAACATAGTAAACTATCCGCTCGTATATACATAACTTGCATGGCAGCATATTGAAAAAATACTCTAGCACATATGCGAAAATTAGAGCAACGGCGCTTGACAGCAGAAAGATTGTAGGAGTTTTGGAGTTATTGCGCATGATCTTTAAGTTAGCTATTACAAAGACTTCTTAAAGTATAAAGCAGAGTACTCATTTTGCATAGGGATTTTTATTCTTCTTCAAAAGCAATCTGACTGGTACACCTTCAGCAAAGAAGCTTTTTCTCAGGTCATTAACTAAATAGCGTTTATAGCTTTCATCAACACTTTCAGGCATGTTGCATATTAAGGAAAAAGCCGGAGGTTTAGTGCCAACTTGAGCGATATACTTCATTTTAATTGCTCTGCCTTTGACAAGCGGGTGGGTGTGCCTATTTAGAGCATCAATTAGCCAGTTATTTAACTTTGCAGTACTGATTTTCCTGCTTAAGAATTCGTTTACTTCAAGACACTTGTCTATCACATCACTGCAGCGCATGCCTTTCAACGCAGAAATCGTTATAGTTGGCACTCCCAAAAATAACCGAGTTACTTCCTGTTGTTTTACAAATTTTATCAACTTGCTCCTGTCATCTTTATTTATTAAGTCCCACTTATTTAAGACAATGATAATTCCCTTTCCTCCTTTGATCGCAGCTTCACTGATTGATAAATCCTGTTGCTCAATACCCACAAGGGAGTCTAGCATTAAAACTATCACGTGAGAGCGTTTTATTGATTCCATACTCTTCTCAACAAATCTTGATTCTAAGTCATCTGTAACATTCGCCTTTCTGCGGATTCCGGCAGTGTCAATCAGAGTAATCAGCTTTCCACCATGATCGTATGTAATATCCACAGAATCACGTGTGGTACCTGGCTCTGAACTTGTTATTAGCCTGTTCTCTGCAAGTAAGCTATTTAAAAAAGTTGACTTTCCAACATTTGGGCGGCCGATGATTGCAATCTTTAACTTAGTAAACTCATTAGCTTGATTCGATGTCATTCCGGTGCGTGACACTGGAATCTGCTTATTTTTTTCTGGATCCAAGTAGTCAGCTACTTGGATGACAGGAGAGGAATTTATAAAAGACTCAATAACACCAGCCAATGCATCGTAGAGATCAACCATGCCAAGGTTATGTTCAGCTGAGATGTACACCGGGCCTATGAAATCAAAAAACTGCAGGTAATCAACATTTCCTGACCTATGACTTTCACATTTATTTGCTACGAGTATTACAGGTTTATTTGTCTTCCTCTTTAGCCACTTTGCAAATTCTTCGTTCTGTTCATTTTGCACTTTTGCATCAACAAGAAAGAAAATTACATCCGCACTCAATAAAGAAAACTCTATTTGTTCAATAACTCGCGATGAAAAATTAGTTTGGTCGTTCCATCCTCCTGTATCAATAATTTTAAATTCCAAATCACTAATTCTTCCAACTCCCTCACGTCTATCCCTCGTTACCCCTGGGATGTTACTAACCACTGCTGCTTTTCTTCTCACTAGCCTATTAAATAGGGTTGATTTGCCAGCATTTGGCAGGCCTACTATAGCAGTTTTTAGCATAGTTTAAGCGCATGTTCTATAGAAGTAAATTATAATCAAAATTTTTCAATTTAACTATTGACTTTATAGATTACGTCAATATCCTAAAATCAAGATATTTTATCTTGATTTTATTATGTAAAATATATGGGGTGGTTATGCCAACAGAGTACATCACAAAAGTCAACCAAAATTCTAATATCAAATCACAACTTCTTACATAATCTAAGACTAAGCAGAAAAAAGACGAAGATTGTTAGGGTATTATCCAAGTAGCTAACATTGGTTTCTTTATGACGGTGTCATCCCATGCAAGTATATAAACATAATAACTTTTCATATATAGTAAATAAATTTACTGGATTCCAGTGTCAGCTACTTGGATGACAAGAAAAGAAGGCACTTGGATGACGTCATAGGAGTACTGGGATGACGGGAAAAAGGGCTACTTCCATGACACCATTTGTTGTGCGGTATCCATTCAGGGGAGCGGTTAAAGAAACGATAAATAAGAGGCTGTGGAAAGGATTTAACTCCTTTTGCTTCCATGTTAAGTATAACGAAATTATTTGCTCAAGGAATGTATTTCCTCGCTCCGATTGTGTAAAATATGAGTTTTTGCGGTAAACAACATAATGCCGTATCTGCCGCTTGGCATGGTTGTTTGTCGGTGGAATGCTTTCTGGATCATCTAAAAATTTCCACATCATTCTTTCGGACTTCAAAATGTTTTTTGCGACTCGAGAAGCTCTAATTGCTTCAGGTAAGCAGAATATCTCCCTCAAGTAATACCTTGTACG
>JAITUS010000046.1 GCA_031286185.1 Rickettsiales bacterium | reverse complement strand
TGATTTTTTCAAATTGCTCTCGACTTATACTGCTTGGATAACTTTTCCGCATAGACACCTCATTATTAATCTATGCTTATTTTACCTCATCTCTTCGAGATTTTAAACAGGTTCTTAGGATATATTTTACTATGCTTAGTAAGACAAACTATACCAATTGCTTTACCATCATTAATAAACTTTGAATATACAGGTTATTTAGAATTAAGTTATTTTTTTGCATATTTTCCTTTTTTTTATGGAATTTTAAAGTTTATAAACGGAATAATAATGGATTTTAAAAATTGTCCATTATTTATATTCGGGCTAGGTCATATTATTACTGGGTTAGCTGCTATCAGTATACCTTTCTTGTATAACAATTCAATTTTATTGCTGTTCATATTAATGTTGTTAGCTTGGGGGCAAGGAACAGGTTGGCCAGCTATTACAAAATTCATGACTACAAATTTTGATACTTACTCAATTGCATCATTATGGGGAATCATGACTATATCTCATCAACTTGGTTCTTGTTCAGGTTTTATTCTACTACCCAGTATAATTAACACATATGATATCAAAAATACATTCTTATATAGTGGTTCCTTCTGTTTGCTTTTTGGTATTTATATAATACTGAGAGGATATTATAGTAGAGAAAAGTACAATTTTTCTACGTGTGAACTACACAAATTACTAAAATCTTGTATTGATATAAAAATTTCTGGTTCCGTGTTACTGCTGTGTTATGCTACTTTTTGTATTTACATTGTTAAGATGGGAGTTTTCTTTTGGTTTCCCATAATACTGAAGGACACTCTGCAAATTTCTCTTTTAAAATCTTCATTAATAGCAGGTATATACGATTAATGAATTTTTACCCAAGTTCGATTTTTCTGTGTTTAAGTGCTGCTTTATCTGGTTTTTTTATATTTGGAGTACAAGTACTTACCGGTGTTATAGCTGCAGAACTTGCGCCTAAAAATAATGTATGCACCATTGTAAGCTTAACTGGATTATTTGGATATATTTCAAGTTCAATATTTTCCTGTATAGTTTTAGGATTAACCATAAAATATTTTAATAGTAACCGTATGTTTCTATTTTTTTTTTATTTCTGCTGTTGTTGCATCTATTTGCTTTTGCATTTTATTAAAAAAGACTCAGAATACAAGATTAAATTTTGTAGTTTAAGTTTAACCGTTACGCTTGACACCACATTGTATAACATCAACAGGAAGAGTTGGGTATTTAGATATTTTATACGATATAGCAAACTGCTGTACACAAGGGATACAGAAATATACCCAAAAGTTCTACTATAAAAGATTAGTAAGATACAGCACTTATCGCTACAGTTCTGAACTATGGAAGAAAAAAAGTAGACAATAGGATGCCCTCCTTTCCATATGAAAGAAAATGTTATTAATTGAGTAGTTAAATTTTTAGTACCAAAAAATGATTTATAAATTAAGAACATACTTTCTTGGTGTTACCTGGTTTACACTTAGCTTATTTAGTAGCGCAGCTAATAACATAATAAAAAAATACTTAAGCTTATATTTTCAAAGTTTTGAAATAATTTTCTTTCGTTTTTTGTTCAGCACTATTACCTTAGTACCTTTTATTATGTACAGTGGAATACAAGTCTTAAAAACAAATAATATACTTATTCATATAATCAAAGGTATACTACTATTTTGGGCAATTACTTTTTGGAACTATGGGCTGGCTATTGGATCCATAACTATAGCAACAGTTATAAGCTTTTCTATGCCATTATTTGTACTATTACTAGCAGTGTTCTTCTTAAATGAGAATATCATTTGGCAAAGATGGGCAGTAACTATCATAGGATTTATTGGCATTGTTATTACTTTCAAACCTAATAGTAGTAATTTTGATCCTAAAATTCTTGTATTTATCGTCTCTGCATCATTTTTTGCTATACTAGATATAGTGAATAAAAGACTTGTTGTAAAAGAATCAACAATAGGTATGTTATTTTACTCAGCCTTAATAACAACCATTTTTGCTAGTCCAATGCTACTAACTTACTGGCAGGCTCCTTCTCCATTGGAATTGGTGTTACTATTTATCCTCGGCACTAATTCGAACCTGATTCTACTCCTTATATTAAAAGCTTTCGCTCTTCTCAATGCCACTGCACTTGCACCATACAGGTATTTCGAACTATTGATTTCCACAACAGCAGCATACTTTATATTTAATGAATTCCCTGATAAGAATACTTTGTATAGTGCTTTAATATTAGTAGTATCAACTCTATTCATAGTCTGTTCTGAACACAAGAGAGATTGCAAGTAAGCTCTCATGCTACTGACTTTAGCCGGAAAAAGTGGAGAAAAATTTGGAATGCTTTTTATGAAAAGGGAATGTTCAATAAACCATACCCGACCATATTGAATTCAAAAAAGGCTGAGTGGTAGTTTGTTCTACACTTTCAACTTTTTCAAGCTTGGTATCCGGCTTTAGAGCGTTATACAACGCAAAACTCATACACATTAATCCAACACTATTCCAACAACCACTGCTACTGTAACATGGATTTTCAAGGCATAAAATTCAATACTACATACTAACAATGCTATACCAGTAATACCAGCCAAGATTGCTTGTTTTTGCCGTGTTAATGGTTTTTCCTCTGCAGCGTAACATGGTTCAGCGGGAGAAGGGTCATTAAAGGTGTTTGGCTTTTGCGTAGACGTTTCTATGACTTCGATGTTATCGGCTATAGGAGTATTTTGGTCTTCTATTGTTGTTATATTACTGCATGACTCATCTGTAGTGGTGTTGATAGCAATTTCTGTTGTAACGACAGGGTAAGGGGTTTGCTGTTCCGTAGCCGTCTCTACGATAAGAATATTTTCTTCAAGTTCTTCTAAAAAGTCCTTACTACTGGAAGTATTTTGCTCTTGTGTAGCAGTTTCTTTTGGAGCAGTGGTGCCTTTCCAATTTTTGAACTTTTTAGCAATAGCTTTTCCTATTTTTTTTTGGTGTTTTCATGATGTTTCCCCTTTTTATTAAAATGTGTTAATTTAGTTGTAATAATTTAAATAGCGCAGTTGCCTACTCTCTTTCAATCAAAGGTGTTCTGCTGTTTGAAACATCCTCTGCATTAGGCTACTCAAGCGGCATTTCTCTTTCTTCCTCTTTTTAGGCTTAGAAACTTTCTTGGAATTATTCTATTGAATTCTATGGTATTATTTTTTGTAACATTGTTATAGTTATCATGAAATTGGAGGTATTCAGTTATCTTCATCTGTGCAGATTAAACGACAAGAGACTCGTGAGGTAATGTTGAACATTTTTTTCCTGCATTTCCAGGGCGAGTTCTTGAAATCGAAACACTATGTATATATCATCATTATCAATTTTAATGCGTCTAACTAATGCTCTAATTATGTCAAGTTTAGCCTCCCAGTCTGCGTATCTGTTCAGGGGACCGGCTGAGGAACAAGCAAAAAGGCTTTAAATGATCTGTTTTTCGCCTAAAAGTGTGCAAAGTGTTAACAAATCAACCACATTACATCTTATTTAGCCCACTTTATTCTAACAATTTGCTTATTTAACCGCTTTCTGTCGCTCCACTGAACAGATACACATAATGCCGTATCTGCCGCTCGGCATGGTTGTTTGTCAGTGGAATGCTCTCTGGATCATCTAAAAATTTCCACATCATTCTTTCGGACTTCAAAATGTTTTTTGCGACTCGAGAAGCTCTAATTGCTTCAGGTAAGCAGAATATCTCCCTCAAGTAATACCTTGTACG
>JAITUS010000045.1 GCA_031286185.1 Rickettsiales bacterium | reverse complement strand
CTACAACTGGAGGTTTAGGCGAATTTATGATGTGTTCTACTTGGATGACACATAACTAGTCCTAAAATCACAATGTTCGTGCAATTTCAGTAGCAGGTTGCTTGAGTCCGTACTATTATATAGTATAATACTATACAAAATATGACCTTTAAAAAGCTCAATCTACACTTAGTATCAGATTCAAGCGGTGAAACTGTTATATCAGTTGCAAAATCAGCTCTGAAACACTTTCGTTCTGTAGAAACAATTGAATATGTTTGGTCTTTTGTGAAAAAAGAAGAACAAATTGATAGAATTTTGGAGGAAATCAATAAGAAAAGTGATGAGCATCACTTTGTTATATGTACTATTACTGATGATGAACTAAGAAAATATTTAAAAGATAATTGTATAAAATTGGAAATTCCCTATCGAGCAATATTATCACATATCATTAGAGAAATTTCTTCCTATCTTGAAATTGAAAAAGACGAAAAGCTTGACTTGCATACTGAGATAAATAATGAGTATTTTCAGCGTATTGAGGCAATAAACTACACTATTAATCATGATGACGGACAAAATATTCAAGATATTGATAAGGCAGACATAATCTTGATTGGAGTTTCGCGTACATCAAAGTCTCCCGCCAGTATGTATTTAGCTTATCGGGGCTATAGGGTTGCAAATATTCCTTTTGTTAGTGAGGTACCCTTTTATGTTGATTTAACAAAGTTAGAGAACAAGCTGACAATAGGGCTAACAATAGATGCAAATAGGCTGGTGAAAATACGCAAAAATAGACTTACTTCAATTAACAACGAAAATAATAATGTATATGCTGATCCCAAGAAAGTAGAGAGGGAAATTAAAAAAGCAGAGGAACTTTTTAAACAAAACAATTGGCCAATTATCGATGTAACACAAAAGTCGATCGAGGAAGTGTCAGCAACGATTATACAATATTTTAATAGAATGTGATAAATTTATCGATTGACTAACTCTTTGTAAGTAACCATAATATAAAATAATTTGGTTTTCGCTATAGCTATGAAAGTTAAAGGCTCACTAAAGTCCCATCGCAGCAGAGATAAAAACTGTAAAGTTGTGAGAAGGAGTGGTAAAACTTACGTTATAAATAAAGTAAAGCCAAGGTGTAAGGCTCGCCAGGGTTCTTGAGTATCAGCCATAAATTGGTTATGCAAGTGGTCTATTGGCTGCCTTGAGACAAGCAGGTTTACAGTGGCTAGAATGCAGTGTCAGTTGTATATCCGGGCTTGGCTTGCAGTAAAAGGGCTCTAAGCTGTAACTAGGGTGCTTAGTTTTTTATTCACTTTTTCATGTTATACATTTTTTAGTTTCTTATATGTGAAAGTATGGTGTTTGTATTTGGGAATAAGAAGAAGTTACTGTGTTTAAGTACAGCTTTGCTCATTTCTTCTCTTACACTATATTTTAATATCAGTACAATTATGGGTAAACGTGGCTTATCAGCGTTAACGGATTTAAAAAAAGAGATAGAGTACAATAAACTTTTGCTAAAGAATATATCTTTTGAAAGGGAAAAGCTGAGTAATAAAGTGTTTGGCTTATATGAAAAAAGCTTGGATTTGGATCTGCTTGATGAACAAGCAAAAAATGCTCTGGGTTATGTGAGCCCTAAGGAGCTAATGGTTGTTCTTGATGTGGAATAGCAACATCTTTAAATGAAAGAAAAAACCGCTATAATCCAAGTGCAGGCATTATAAACGAGATGAAAGTAAAAAATATCTTATTAGCGCTTTTAATACAGGCTATGTTTGGGTTGTCATCATTTGCAGCCGATCCTATTTTGCTCAACTGTATTGAAACTCCAGAGATTTATGATCTTGATGCAAAACCAAAAAGCTTTAACTCTTCAAATAATTTAAGAAGGAAACCTGGTTCTCCGAGTAGTGCAACAGGAGCATTGATAAGCATATTGGGTAGAGTTACTGATGTAAACTGTTTGCCAATACAAAACGCTGTAGTTTCTATATGGCACGCGAATTCACGCGGCGTGAACCATTATGATGAAAATGTAGAGGATGATAAGCTCGATCCAAATTTTGCTGGGTCAGGAAGGTTTATAGTGAATAACCTTGGCTATTATAATTTTATTACAATAGCACCTGGTAAGATCGGTGATAGGGCTCCACACATCAACTTTTTGGTTCAACATCCAGATTTCCCAGAATTCACAACACAAATGTTCTTTGCTGACCATAATTGCGACAACTGTGCTGATTCTGTTCTTGGGGATCTTATTGATAATGGGCTTACAAGCCTTCTGATAGCACCATTTACTTATAATGATCGGGCCATTAAGACCTACACGTTTAATATCACCTTAGGTGGATATAACAAGTTTTCTGATAAAAGATAAAACCCTTGCATATCAGGAGAGTTCATAGTAGTCTTAAGCGCTATTGTACTTAAAATGTATATGAAAAACATCTTACTAATGTTTTTACTACGTTTTATGTGCAGCTTACAATTATTTGCAACGGGGATGTCAACGATGAAGATAACAATTTCTAAAGCTTTACCTGATTTTGAAACGCTAGTAGTAGGTTTGTTTGAAAACGATGAATTTATAAGTAATGTTAAGGTTTTACAAGATAAGCAAATTATAGATAGCATCAAAAGATTTAGTGATTTCAATGGAGGTTTTGGTGAATTTTTCTCCATTACTTCATCAGAGGGAAAGAATATTGTAGTTGCCGGGCTTGGCAAGAGAGATGAATGGGATGAAAACAAAGAATTAAATATTGGCGGAAAAATATGTTGCGAACTAAGCAGATTAAAAATCAAGCGAGCGGCAATTTCAACCGAAGGCAATGCAGCAAATGTTGCATACGGTGCATTTTTGCGTAGTTTTAAGTTTGATAAGTATAAAACCAAAAAGGATGAAAAAGTTACAGAAGTAGAGGAGATTACAGTGCTAGCGAAAGATGAGCAATTCAGTAGTGCTGAAAAATCATTTGAGCGTTTAAGACAAGAAGGTGAAGGCATATTTCTTGCACGTGCTCTTACCACTGAACCACCTAATGTTTTATATCCAGAATCTTATGCTGATTATATAAAAACTGAACTTACTAAGCTTGGCCTTGAAATCGAAGTGCTTGGTAAGGAGCAGATGGAAGAGAAAAAAATGGGAGCATTGCTTGGGGTAGCACAAGGAAGTAGTAAAGAGCCAAAATTAGTAGTGATCAAATGGAATGGAGCTTCCAAGGAACAAAAGCCTGTAGCTTTTGTGGGGAAAGGTATAACGTTTGATACTGGTGGAGTGTCACTCAAGCCTTCGCGTGGCATGGAGTCAATGAAATATGACATGGCAGGTTCTGCTACTGTGGTTGGAGTGATGCGCACTCTAGCCGGGCGAAAAGCAAAAGTAAATGCAATTGGCGTAGTTGCGCTTGCAGAAAATGCAGTGGATGGTAATGCTCAAAGACCAAGTGATGTAGTAACTTCGATGTCTGGGCAAACAATAGAGGTATTAAACACCGATGCAGAAGGAAGGCTCATACTTGCGGATGCTTTGTGGTATACGCAGGACAGATTCTCACCTAAATTTATGGTTGATCTTGCAACTTTAACTGGTGCTATAGTGGTTGCGCTTGGGAATAATGAATATGCTGGTCTTTTTTCCAATAATGATGAATTAGCAAATCGTCTTATCGATGTAGGAAATGAAGTAAACGAGAAGTTGTGGCGTTTTCCTATGAATGAGACTTACGATAAAATTATCGATTCGCCGATTGCTGATGTCCAAAACATCGCTCCTGCAGGTTCTGGTGGAGATAGCATAATGGCTGCGCAATTTTTACAGCGTTTTGTAAATGAAACTTGCTGGGCACATTTAGACATTGCAGGCACGGCTTGGCATGAAAAAGGTACTGATATTTTTCCAGAAGGAGCGGTAGGTTTTGGTATAAGATTGCTTAATAAATTGGTTGAGAAATACTACGAAACGGGTAATTGAAGCCTTAATACTGAAATTTAGGAAGCTGTCATTTTTTGACTTCTTCTTCTGGGCTCACTTGTTCATGGCTTGTGGTCTCCATTTTAGAAAGTGGCTTCATTTGCTCAACTTTTCCATTAACTTTTTGCTCTACCTCTTTTATGTCACTACCAATTGCCATAATTTTAGGTAGAAAATCTTCCATAAAACCTTTCAATTTATCCATATCTTCCACATGAGTACTATCACCTTTTCCTATAAGTGTTTCCATGTTCTCTTTTGAAAAATCTTTAATCTCTTCCTCTTCCACTAATTTTTCTATAGCAGATCGCTGATCTTTATCTTGGAGCATTCTTATTATTTCTATTTTATTATTAAGCGTTGTTTTTTTCTCTTCTTCAGCACTTTTACGATGTTGTTCCATAAATCGCTATTCAATTTTGCAAAATTATTCTCTCTTGCTTGAACTGTAGGCAATTTATCGATCAAGTCTTTCACAAAGCTTTTTACTGCTTTCCCTAAAGACTCAGCACCTTCTTTTGTCTCACCTCTACTTTAATATATAGCATAACCAATAGCAACTATAGCCACTAGTGCTACAAACCCAACTAACGCTAATCCACCACCCATTAATGGCGCCAGCCACTCCTCCTATTGCTAATGTACCTGCTAGTGCACCTGTTAGTGCTGTAACCGCTGCTCCACCTATAACTCCTTGAGTTAACAACTGGTCACCTAAAGCTTCGAGCTTCTCCTCCATGCCCTCTACTTTGTTTGCTTGCCCAAGAAGCATTTCTAAGTCTTTTTTGTTCTCTGTCAAATGCTTAACTACATCATCCAATACTTTTTCATTGTTCTTCAGTAAATTAGTAACATCCTCGATACTTAATTTATCAAATTCTTTATTTAAATTTTTAAAAGCATCATCATCTTTTAATAGGCTTCTCAAATTGTCCACCAAATCTGGCTTTTCTCTAAGAATCTGTTTAAAATCTCGAAGAGATGAGGTAAAATAAGCATAGATTAATAATGAGGTGTCTATGCGGAAAAGTTATCCAAGCAGTATAAGTCGAAAGCAATTTGAAAAAATCAGGCCAATTC
>JAITUS010000015.1 GCA_031286185.1 Rickettsiales bacterium | reverse complement strand
AGCTATCATTGGTGCAACTGTTGAAGTAATAAAGCGAAGTGAGTTACACACTTTCGTCGTATTGCCAAAAAGATGGGTTGTTGAGAGATCTTTTGCTTGGTTAGAAAAATGCAGACGATCGTGGAAAAATTGCGAGCGGAAACTCAACACTAGCTTACAGATGATTGTTCTCTTCTTCATTTCTCTCCTATTACGAAGATTTTAAACAGGTTCTGAGAACCTAATTAGGCTTAGTCATCCCAGCGTGTACTGGTTAAGTTGAGTGTCTTTTAATCTTGCAATCCTTTCGATTTCACTAACGGAAAGACCAGTAAACTTAACAATAGTGTTGATGTCAACATTATCAGCCAGCATTGCCTTTGCCACTTCAATTTTTCCCTTTTCTGCCCCAATTTTGGTGCCTCTTTCTTCGCCGATTTGGATGCCTTCTTCCCTGCTTTGCAGTAGCATCATCAAGTTTTTGAGTGAGGACAGCCTTCTCATCGCGGATACGCTTAACCTCTCGCTCGTAAGCTATAAACTCCTTTTCTGACCAGTTAAATCTACTTAGCTCCTCATATGCTTTTTTGATTATTACATCACTTCCTATTATTCTTTCCAGTTCTCTTTCACTAGTTTCTTCCGCATACTTGAAGAAGTATATCCACTTTTCAACTATGTTCTCCAACTGATCTTCCTTTGTTTTTGGAAATTTTGGCAACTCAATAAATGTAAAATAAAAATCTTTTAAGTCATGCTCATTGGTATCCTCATCCCGAATAGTGTGTTTTGATTTATACTCGGACTTATCAGGAAACAGGATACAATCCGCAATGGCAATAAAGATAATTTCTTTAAGGTCTTCATATTGACCACCTTTATTAGCCTGTCTTGAACACGCCTTGGCAGCATAATATTGAGCACGTTTTTCAAAGCCCTTATTTAGCGACCTGCATTTCGACTATTACTTGCACCCCATTTTCATCTCTACAGAGAACATCAACAATGCTTTGTTTTTTGGAAGCAATTTCAGCATCTTGAATAGTACTGAGGAACTCTATTTCTTTTATCTCATCCTTGCAGTAAAGCCCAAGATATCATTGAGAAAATGAATAAGAATGTCCTTATTTTTTTCAGTACCGAAGATACGCCGAAATGCTACATCATTTTTAGGGTCGAGAAACTTAGAAAAAGCCATAAGAGATTCACTTAAAAAGTATTAAAAATTATACACTATTTTTCGCAGATGTTCAACCATGCTTTTAACTTACAATTTTGAGCTTAACTTAACGTGTATGGTTTATACCAGAATTTTTACCAATCAAAATTTTTATCTCGTGGTTTTATTTGCAATATTGCCACCAAACTGACCAATAAGCAGAAGATTATATAAAGCCCAGCGGCAAAGTTTATTTGAGGGAATGTTATAGTAAACCAAGTGCATATCATAGGAGTAAATCCGCCATGCAAAGCATAAGAGATATTGCGTGATAAACTCACTCCACTAAATCTAACATTGGTGGGGAAGAGTTCGGATGCGACTATTCCTATAGGATTTATACCTCTTTCTATTATAGAGAGAACCATTACACTCAACATAATTATAAGATAACTTTTATAGTGGTATGCAATAGATAACATGGGACAACACAGTACCATAGTAATTACTATGAATAGGATTGCAGTACGCTCTTTTCCCACCTTATCAGCTAGCATTCCAAATGCTATTGAAGATATCGGCATTAATACACTGGTTATAATCAACACAGTTTCGTTGATATATGTTGTTACATACGTCTCAACCGATACTATTTCTTTTGCAATTGTTCTGAGAAATATGGTGAACCCAACAGCAACATTAACGGGTACAGATATTAAAATAGCAAGTGTAAGAGCTCTCTTGTAGCATTTTATAAGCTCTATTATTGGCAAATCAGGTAAATTTCTTTGTTCTCGACTTTTTTCATATGCTGGAGTTTCTCCTAATGTGTATATACTATATGCACTAATCAGTCCCAAAACAGCTGAAAAAGTAAAAGGCAATCTCCAACCCCAAGCGTTAAAGTCAGTGATTTTTTTACAGATGACCACCATCGCCACAGAAAGCAAAACGCCAATGGAGCGACCAAAACTTATTACTCCAAAAAACATTCCTAGCTTTTTTTTATTAGGTAAATGCTCTATGAGATAAACAGAACTGCCTCCTTGTTCGGCGCCGAGCGCAATCCCTTGTGTTAGATGGATTGCAAGAAGCAACATAGTGGAAGCTACACCTATCCGGCTGTAACTTGGAATAGACGCAACGAGGCTAGACGGAATCGATATTAGCAAGATGGCAATCGTTAACGCTACCCTCCTTCCATATCTGTCACCAATGTGACCAAATACAGATGCGCCAAGTGGCCTTACCATAGCACCCAGTCCTGCAATTCCAAACAATTGCAATATGTTGTAGTAAATATCTTTTGCAGAACAAAACTCTCTACTGATTATGTTAACCAGGTCAATAAAAAGCATGTGGTCATACCATATTGCGACTCTGCAGAGTATTGTTGATATCAATACCCTTGTTTGCTGATTGTACACTAAATTCAATTCGTAAATGTTTGCCCATTTTAGCCAGTTTTTAGGATCTAGTAAAGCTGTAACCCAAGGTGTGGAGTTGACCTTTTTTATTATGGTATGCGCATCTGCACGAACATTGCAATTAGCAGGTAGTTCGCACAACAAAGGGTGTCATCCAAGTAGCCCTTCATTGTCATCCAGGATTTGATATAAGTTGATATTATGTCGTAGTTGATACTATCTATAGTATAATTAAAGCTAGGAATTATACATAATACTTGCTTAATTAACAAATTAATGCTATAATTTATAAACTAATATAATGAGGTAATAAACTATGACAGTTAACAGAGATGAGATTTTTTATGAATTATTCAGTATAAAAGATGAGGATAAATCATTATTTCCTGAAAACATAAGAAACAACTTTATTATGAATAAACAAGGTTATCTATTGGGTGTCATTGGTTCTGATGAAGAAATGTTTGAAAGATACAAAAAAAGCTTTTAATAGAGAAGATGATACAAAAGTGAAAGGCTTGTGCTCATATCTGCCTATGTTGCCCGCCATAATCTACTAGCTAATAAGGATACTTTTTCTAAAAAATTTTCTGACTTTTGTACTCTTGGAGAAATTAAAGAACTCTACGAAAGATTGCAAGAATTACAGGAACCATCAAGATTTCTTGACCCTGATCGTACTCTTAGAACCTGTTTAAAATCTCAAAGAG
>JAITUS010000132.1 GCA_031286185.1 Rickettsiales bacterium | reverse complement strand
GATGATTGTTCTCTCCTTCATTTCTCTCCTATTACGAAGATTTTAAACAGGTTCTAAGAGCACGTTATTAAATAATCGTAAATATGCTAATCTATGAATATTAGCTACTTGTGCCATTCTATTATTTGAATTAACATTAAATCATTTATAGTTAGGAAAGTTATGTCAACACCAATTACAGTTGCATATGGCGATGGTATCGGGCCAGAGATTATAGAAGCGGTGCTGTCGATATTGCACGAAGCAGAGGCAAAAATCTCGGTAGATGTTATTGAAATAGGAGAGCGTGTTTATAATAAGGAATGGTCTCACGGAATTTCTCCAAGTGGCTGGGAGTCTATTGAAAGAACAAAGATATTGCTTAAGTCTCCAACAACAACTCCTCAAGGTAAAGGACACAAAAGCTTAAACGTTGCACTCAGAAAAAATCTAGGGCTATATGCAAACATCAGACCGTGTATTTCGTATCATCCTGTTATAGAAAATAAATTCGATAAGTTTGATATCGTAGTAATACGCGAAAATGAAGAGGATGTTTACACAGGGATAGAGCATAGACTCACTGGTGACTCTTACCAGTGCACTAAAATTATCACTAGATCTGGTTCAGAGAAGATATGCAGGTACGCTTTTGAATACGCGAAAAAGCATGATAGAAAGAAAGTAACTTGCCTAACTAAAGATAACATAATGAAAATGACTGACGGCACTTTTCATGCAGCGTTTGATCGTATTGCAAAAGAATATCCGGATATAAAGGCGGAACATTATATAGTTGATATTGGAATGGCACGTGTTGCTACAGAACCAGAGAAATTCGATGTTATAGTAACTGAGAACTTGTATGGTGATATATTGTCAGATATAGTAGCACAGACCTCAGGTTCTGTAGGGTTAGCCGGAAGTAGCAATATAGGGAGTGAATATGCAATGTTTGAAGCAGTGCACGGTTCTGCTCCTGATATTGCAGGAAAAAACATGGCTAATCCTTCAGGGCTTTTAAATGCTGCAGTGCATATGCTAATTTACATGGGTCAAGTGAGTACTGCAAAACTAATTTACGATGCGTGGCTGAAGACTTTGGAGAATGGAATACACACTGCCGATTTATATAAGAAGAAAAGGAGTAAGCAGAAAGTTGGTACCAAAGAATTTGCAGAAGCTGTTATAGATAATCTAGGGAAAAAACCCACAACGTTATCTGAGCTTATAATTGGCAGTGGTTCAGATAGTAGAGTGAATAAAACGCAAGATGACTGTAAGCAGGACTACAAAATTAGAAAGCTGGTTGGTAGCGATATAACAATTGCCTGGAGTAGGTCAGCTGATTTTGATCAAATAGTGAAGTTATTTGAATCGAGCAATCCGAAAATTATAGCAATATACTCCAAAGGGCTTGCAATTTGGCCGGGAAGTCCAAAATCTTTAAGTGATCAAATAACCTGCAGGTTTGTTGCAAATAATGAAAAGAAAACTATTACAAATAGTGATGTAAATAACCTGCTAGTCAACCTTGAAGAAAATAGCTTTGACGTGGTGAGAATGGATAAGTTGTATTTGTATAATGGGAAGGAGGGGTTCTTTTCTTAAAAAAGATGCTATAAATGAAATGGATTCAAAAAAAGTAGAATTGATATTTGAAAAGTTCAAGCAGTCAAATTCTATACCGAAAATAGAGCTAAATTATACCAATCATTTTACATTGCTGGTTGCGATAGTTTTGTCAGCACGCACAACTGATGTAAGCGTTAATAAGGTCACAAAAGAGCTGTTTAGCATCACTGATACACCAGAAAAGATGCTAGACTTGGGGCAAAACGAGCTGAGGAAACGCATAGGCAGCATTGGTTTGTATAATTCCAAGGCAAGAAACACAATTGAACTCAGCAAAATATTAGTTGGGCGGTACAATAGCAAAGTTCCTGCAAACTTTGACGATTTGGTGTCTTTGCCAGGGGTTGGGAGAAAGAGCGCTAATGTGTTCTTAAATTCAGGGCTTGGCGTTCCAACATTGGCGGTTGATACTCATGTTTTTAGAGTTAGCAATAGAGTGGGGCTTGTGAAAGAAAAAGATGTGTTTAAAACGGAGCAATCTCTTTTAAATGTAGTTCCAAAAAAATACCTGCTTTATGCTCATCATTGGCTGGTTTTGCACGGCAGATATGTTTGCAAAGCACAAAGACCCTCGTGTGAAACGTGCATAATTCATGATTTATGCGAATTTAAGGGTAAGAGGTATAAAGTCTAGTATTTGTTGCCCAAATAGCTGCCTAAGCCATGGAAATAAAAAAACTACTTGACAAATTTCGTCAACCTTGTTACTGTAATAGCAAGGGTATTTCTGACTCAAAACTTGTTTTTGATCTGCAGGCTCAATGATAAAATTCAGTAAAAAACTCAGGGTATTTTTTGGCGTATTGGTATCTGTTCAGCGGAATGGTAAAATGAGATAGACAAGATGCCATAAAAAGATAATCATATAGTAAAAGTGAGGTAATATGGTAAATCTTTTAGAACTCTGCAAAAATTTAAAGATAGA
>JAITUS010000126.1 GCA_031286185.1 Rickettsiales bacterium | reverse complement strand
CTTAGGGCACCATCCTCAATAATTAACCTACCGTACTCTTTATTGCTTGCCCTAAAACCTAGGCAAACTAGGGCCTTGCCTTCTAAAGAGCTAACCATTTTAGTTATCGTGCTGCTTTTTATGAGTGGAGTGTCTCCATACTGTACAACAACTATGTTCGAATCTGGCAGTTTTGTCAGGCTTCTCATTGCAGTTTTAACTGCATCTCCTGTCCCAAGCGTTGACTTTTGTGTAATTAATTGTATATCCTCAAAGTACTGCAGCCGCTCAATTAAAGGCAAATCGACTACAACTGCTATATTTTCGGGACTTAACTGTTTTGCATTGTAAATGACATGCTCGAGCATAGAGAAATTGCCTATTTTGTGCAGGACTTTGGGTAAGCCTGAATTCATTCGTTTGCCATGCCCGGCAGCAAGTATAATAAATGTGCAAGCTTTATTTGTCACTTATCTTAAAGATGAAAAGTGAAAACCATAGTGGTTGAGCCAACTGATCTTGTTATCATAAAAGTTCCTTAGGTCACCAATTTGATATTTCAGCATTGCAAGTCTTTCTATGCCAATGCCAAACGCAAAGCCATTGTATTTAGTATGGTCTATTCCAACATTTTGAAAGACATTTGGATGCACCATACCGCATCCAAGTACTTCTATCCATTTACTACCTTCATAACTTATATCCACTTCTGCAGAAGGCTCAGTGAAAGGGAAAAAACTGTTACGAAAGCGTATCTTTAATCCCTTATCTCCAAAAAACTTATTGAGGAAATGATGAATAGTAAATTTTAACTGGCCCATATTGACATTTTCATTGATATACAACCCCTCTATCTGGTGAAACATAGGAGTGTGAGTTGCATCAAAATCATTTCTGTATACCCTACCGGCAGCTACTATTTTAATTGGGAAAGTTTTTGCTTTTTCCATGGTTCTAATCTGCACAGATGATGTATGAGTGCGCAGCACCATCCTTTTGTCATTTATTTTGTTCCTTAAGTAGAAGGTATCTTGCTCCTCCCGTGCAGGATGATGACTTGGGGTATTTAGCGCATCAAACACATGAAACTCATCTTCAATGTCAGGACCATCAACTGCTTTGAAACCCATATGTGCAAAAATGAGTTTTACCTCATTTATAACCTTACTCAACGGATGAATCTTGCCAATTTTTTCTGGCCTAACGGGCAATGTGATATCAATAGCCTCGTTTTGTAATTTAAAATTAATTTCCTCGGCCTTTAATATGGTTTCCTTGTTTGTTATAAGCTGGTTCAGCTTATTGCGTAAAACGTTGATAACTGCGCCCAAATCACGTTTTTTTTCTGCGTCTTCTATCTTTTTTAAGTCATCAAAATAAATTTTAATTACACCCTTTTTTCCCAAATATGATAGCCTGACTTTTTCCAAATCTTGCAAAGAAGAAGCATCCTCAATTTCAGAAACTGCTTTATCCTCAAGCGAAGGTATTTCATTCAGTAGCTCTTTATTCATCTCGGAAACGCTAGCTTAAACTTTTATTATAGTAAAATCTTCAATACCATCAACAATCTGAGAAATTATCCTACCTTAACTATTAATTTATTGACTAATTATGCTTTTTATTTAATTTTGTATTAAGAAGTTAGTAAACAAGAATATGCACAATGGTGACACTGGGACTGATAAGGAGTATAAAATAGAGGATTTACCTAGGTTCTTTAAGAAGAGGTCTAAAGATATAAGTGAAGCATTTTCTAATGAATCGGTGGAGATCAGCACCATTCGCTCGAGAAGCACTAAAAACGATGTGCAAGAATTCTCGTTTAAGCTAAGGCTGTTAACAGCAACAGGTAAAGACACCTCTAATGTGAGACCACTTCAAATAAAACCTTTAATTGATTTTTTTAAAACCTGCCTTTTTCAGGAGAAAAATTTCACAGTCAACATAGAAGTATCGAAAGAAAGTGAGGAATTATATAACAGCCATCGCAAAGTTAATAATTTCAAAACTGTAGAAGAATTCATAAGTAATGCTCCCCTTCAAATCCTCCTGAAAGGAATCACAATTAAACTGCAAGCAAATATCAAAGACATTGACCTAGGTAATTTGCACAAGATTAAGTCATTCCTAAATGAGAAGCTAAAATGCGCGGAAGAGACCAAAGGTGAGAAACAAAGTCAGGATACGCCACAAGCAGAAAAAACTAAAAGCGGAAAAGAACGGAATATAGTTCAAGAAGAGAACATACAAGATAAACAAGTTGCGTCAATTAAGGTTCTTTTGGCTACAATGTAGTAAGTAACAGAAAGCAAATTACACGTGCTCCAGTAATTGTTGCTGCAATGTACGACAATTTTGCTTGGTTTAGGTCTTTCGCCTACCCAACTTTTTTAGTACAGTACAATTCTTCTTTCGACAGCCACCAAAGCTGTCACGAAGACAGAGGGCTTTAACTTACCAACCACCCAAAGAGACAGAACCAAACGAGGTAATACAAAAAAATGAAGGAGAAACAGATGAAACTGCAAAGCTTTCCGATATAGGTCAAACCAAGTCGCATACAGATTATTTTTAGGCTAATAGAAGAAAGAAATCGAAAAAGCAAACTAAAGCACTATCAGAAGAAGAAAAACAATTAGCCGTAAGACAAGCACAAAATGATGCCAGAGTAGCTGTGATAGATAATCAAGCTGAGCACAAGGGGAAAAAACTCGATAAAATATTTGTTGAAGTGATGAATGTATATAAAAATCAGGATCCAGAAACATTTCGCAATATTTTCAACTCAGTGTTCAATATTGTTTATTTTCAAGATAAGCAATTACATGAAGTATTAGAGCCAGGTGAAGTGTTACAGACACTCGAAAAGCCACAACCTTTTAGTAACTCACTTTTAGGTAAAGAATATTTACAAAGGCAAGTGTATAGAAAAAAGAGCAATTACTCAAATTAGTTTCAGGTATTCCCATACAACAACCTTCTCCACAGCCTGAAAACGTTTCTCATGAAAGTGGAAATCTTTTACCAAATAAAACCACAAGCCCTTCACCAGTAACAAGTACAACTCCACCAGCTACTAACACTGCTTTCAAACCGCTGTTAAAAATCGTGTTTTCTTCGAAAGAGACTTACTTTTGTCTATTGTTGATAGCATCCTCTATATCAACGCTCTGCCTGTGGCATTTGCCGCTAGGAAAGTGTCAATTTTAAAAGGATTAGTGCCACCAGAGAAAAGAGAAAATGTTGGGCTGGCATTGAACATAGGGTTACCAATACTAGCCACATTATGTGTTCTGAGTTTGGCTTATTTTATATATTCTAAATATTCGGTAGAATCTATTGAGCAGGTAGGTGAAAACAAGCCTCTTGCTTTCACTTAATGGATATCTATTTTAAAAGATTTTTTGTGATAAAATCATTTATTTTACTGTATGTTTAAAGGAATTATTACAGATATTGGAACTGTAATTGATACCAAGACTTGCTCTAACTCCGATCAAATCTTCCATATCAAGGCACAAAATTTATCTTTCATAGGTAAAGGAGATTCAATAGCTTGCTCTGGTGTGTGTTTAACTGTCGTTGACATAATTAACGATGTATTCACAGTTCAAGTGTCTCAAAAAACCATGAAGGTTACTAACCTAAATAATTGGAAAGTAGGAAAGAAAATAAACCTAGAACAAGCAATGAGGCTGAGTGATAGGATTGATGGCCACCTAGTCCAGGGTCATGTGGATAAGGCAGTACAAATTCTTGCAATCAACCAAAATTTGGATTCTCATGAAATCAAGCTGTCGTGCTCACAAGAGTTAATTAAATTTGTTGCAAAAAAGGGATCTGTGACGCTAGATGGAGTTTCTCTCACAGTAAATTCAGTTACCAGCCAAGAATTTGTTGTCAATATCATTCCCTATACATGGCAAAACACAACTTTTCAGTATAACAAAGTGGATGATTATCTAAATTTAGAAATCGACATGATCGCTAGATATTTAGACCAGTTGATGCAGCATAGATACAATTAATTTTACAATTTCGTTGTTTGCAATTATTATATCTTGAAAACCATATAATATGTAGTATGCTCTTCGATTGTCTAATTATTTTCATTGTTGTTGTATGCATAATAATCTCGGTAACTAGAGGCTTTATAAAAGAATTATGCGCGCTAATGTTTTTGTTTTTGTCGGTTTTTCTGACAGCTAATCATTACGATTTCTTTGCTATAAATTATAGTAAATACTTTGATTCTAAAGCTACGCAGAACATACTTTCTACAATTTCTGTATTTATTATACTCAACCTTATATTTATGATAGTAAACAACTGGCTGATGTATATATTATCACCCATAAGGTTGGGGTTAATCGATAGAGTGACCGGAATCCTTGTCGGGGCGCTCAGAGGAATATTGCTTTCTTATGTACTATTCTTTGCCGTGCACTTATATTGCTACACAGCGTATGACAAAAAAGAGGAGCGGTCTAAAATAGAAGCAGAAGACATATTGCCTAATTGGATAAAAAATTCGCACTCTTACCAGGCTTTATTTTCAACAGTAGAAGATATAGTTGATGTGTATATACCGGAGTCGTTGATACTAAAAATAAAAGAGATTGGCGAAGGAATGGTTGACCAAGAAAAGCCTGAAGGTGATAAAAAAGAAGAGTAATACCCATGCTTATAAGGCAACCTCTGGTGACTTTCGGGAACACTCTACATCTTTTACTTCCTCAAGTTTGGTACTAGGCTTTAAAACATTATACAATGCAGAACTCATGCATGCCAGCCCAACAATTCCTCCAACCACCGCTATGATGTGCATCTTCAAAGCATAAGATGCAATACTGCTTACTAATAACGCTGTACCAGCACCACCAGCCATGATTGCTTGTCTTTGCTGCGGTACTTTTGTTAACGGCTTTTTGTTTACAGTGGACAAAGTCTCCAGAATTATTTATATTGAATTCATACCATCACACTCTGGGACCATAAACTCGCCTAAATCCCCAATTATAGGCAACTTTTTGATTTGTCCTATTACTACTGAGGTTTGGTATTAGATGCAGGAAGTCTATTGCTTCCAACGCCGTAGACAAAAAAACTAGTTTTGATTACCATATTAACATGAACGATAACTTAGTATGCCTCGGAATCATTACTTCTCCTCACGGAATCAAAGGAGCTGTTAAAGTAAAAACTTTCACTGAAAAACCCGAAAATATTTCTCTATATGGTGAGCTGATAAGTGGTGACGAGAGTTATAAGATAGACTCAGTGTCTGTCATAGGTGATAATTTAGTAATAGCCACAATAAGCGGAGTAAATTCTCGTAACGAAGCAGAGCTTTTTAGAAACAGAAAATTATACACAGAAAGAAACAAGCTGCCAAAGCTAAATGATGAAAACGAGTTTTATCAAAGTGACCTTATAAATATGGAAGTAAGGCTAGAGAATAATGAATTATATGGCTATATAGAATCTATACATAATTTTGGTTCAGGAGATGTATTGGAAATTTCGGTCATCGGTACAAAAAAGAATATTATGCTGTCTTTTACTAAAGAGATATTTCCGCATATAAACGTAAAGGAAAGGTATGTAGCATTCAATATGCCAGAATTCATTGATTAACAAAGGTTTTGATATTTACAAAAAAGCACTTATAATTATGAGATCAAGCTGAAAGTGTAATTATGGCAGAAAGAGCTAATGATATTAGGCCAGGTCAAGTGTTAGAACATAATGGCGGTTTGTTTTTGGTTGTAAGTATTATGCATATTCAACCTGGCAAGGGTGGTGCATACATACAAGCAGAAATGAAGAACATTAAAACCGGAGCAAAACACTATGAAAGGTTCCGCTCTGGTGCAACAATCAGAAGAGCAATTTTAGATGAAGAGGAATATGTTTATCTCTTTACTGAAGGAAATATTGTGAACCTTATGCATCCGAGTAATTACGAGCAGATCACTATAAATTTGGACTTATTGGGAGAAAAAAAGATTTATTTACAGGATAATATGAAAGTCAAAGTAGTAACTTACCAGGATAAAATAATCTCTGCGCATGTGCCTGATTATGTTACATTGACTGTAAAAGAAACAGAGTCTGTTATTAAAGGGCAGACTGTTACTTCCTCTTATAAACCTGCAATTTTAGAAAACGGAATGCGTGTTAACGTGCCTCAATTTATAAAAGAAGAGGACAAGATTGTAGTATATACCCCCGATGACAGCTATTACGAAAGGGTAAAAGAGTAAAAGGAAGAATGTTCATTTCATCACCACGGATTAATGTGATGCTTGATTCTGTACGCAGTGCTTCCAAACAGCTTATGCGTGATTTCAATGAATTGCAAATTTCCAATATTAAGTCAGCAGACTTTATCAATAAAACTTACTCAAGATGCAAGCAAACCATATACAATTGCTTGCATGATTACAAGCAAGACTATGGTTTTATCTTTGAAGACAATACTGATCAAAAAATAAAAGATGACACTTATACCTGGTTCATTATGCCTATAGAAAGCAGGGAGAATTTTTCCAGTTGTATGGTTTATTTTGCAGTGTCGGTCTGTCTAATTCATAAAAACAAAGTTGTAGCAGCTGTAATTGATGCTCCAGCTCTCAGAGAAACTTTTTGGGCAGAAGAGAAAAAGGGGGCTTTTCTTGAAGACTTTAGATCTCGTCATATAAAAATGCGAATGAAAAGTCGTGAAGGAGGCTTAATAGATGTAAGTGGTAATTTGTTAAATAAGTTACTGCCTAGCAACAGCAATGCACGTTCCATCGGTTCAACAGTTTTAGGTTTTGCATACCTTGCCGCAGGGAGATACAGTGGAATAGTTTACTCTGGAGTTAACAAATATAAGGCCTTGCTTGGCAAACTTTTTCTGCAAGAGAGTAGCGGAAGGCTAACAGAAGACAATGGATTAATCATTGCTGGAGATATAAAACTAACGTAAACAAGCCACAGAGATAGACAAGTATCTGTTCAGGGGACCAGGCTGAGGAACAAGCAAAAAGGCTTTAAATGATCTATTTTTCGCCTAAAAGCGTGTAAAGTGTTAACAAATCAACCACATTACATCTTACTTTAGCCCACTTTATTCTAACAATTTTGCTTATTTAAACGTTTTCTGTCGTTCCACTGAACAGATACGATAGACAATTTCTCAAAAACTTTTACAAGAGACTCTGTTAAATGTCTTATCATTTCGTCGGTATGATAAGGTGTGGGGGTAATACGAAAGCGTTCAGCTCCTCTTGGAACTGTCGGGTAATTTATATGTTGAACATATATTCCATGCTCATCAAATAATAACTTTGATGCCCTTTTGGATAACTCTGGATCACCGATTATTATCGGAATTATATGAGTTTTTGTTAGGATAAGATTAATTCCCGCGTTTCTCAGTGAGTTTTTTACCTTTTCAACAACTTGTTTTTGCTTTTCCCTTTCAATGTCACTTGATTTTAAATATTCAACACTTGCCTTTGCTGCTGCTGCTAAAACAGGTGACATGGCAGTGGTGAAAATAAATCCTGGAGCAGAACTTCTTATTACATCCACCAAGCTCTTTGAAGACGCTATATATCCACCCATCACTCCAAAAGCTTTCGATAATGTACCTTGAATAACAGTTACTCTATCCATCAGACCTTCTCTTTCTGCAATTCCGCCACCACGCGGGCCATACATGCCAACTGCGTGTACCTCATCCAAATAGGTAACTGCATTATATTGATCTGCCAAGTCGCATATTTCTCTCAGCGGCGCTATATCGCCATCCATTGAATATATGGATTCAAACGCTATTATCTTTGGTGTTTTTCTACCCACAGACTTTAATAACTGCTCTAAGTGATCAATGTCATTATGCCTGAATATATATTTAGGTCTTTTTCCTGACTTTATGCCTTCTATCATCGAAGAGTGGTTTTTCTCGTCTGAAAAAATTACCACGTCAGGAATAACGGACAATAAAGTGCTAAGTGTAGTCTGGTTGGCAAGGTAGCCACAAGCAAAAGTTAAAGCAGCCTCCTTGTTATGCAAACAAGCCAGAGATTGCTCAAGTTCAACAACCTCTTTTGTTGTGCCGGAGATATTTCTAGTTCCTCCTGCGCCAACAGATGAGTTGTGAATAGCGGCAATAACACTCTCATTTTGTGACATTCCTAAATAGTTATTACTGCACCAGACGATTACTTCCCTATTTCTTTCATAATCCATAATATAGGGAAGCCTGCCAGGCAACGACGCAAAATGCGTGAACTCACGATAGCGCCCTTCTTCTTTTATATCTTTGATTTTATTTAAGAATATTTCTTCGTAGTCTACCAAGTTTTTATCTATTAATAACTAATAAAATTATAATAAATTATTCAATGGTAGACTACTATATTTATTACACAGATGTAGCTACAGGTTCTTTCTTCTCGTTGGGTGCAACCTTTTCAACCTTATTGTTTTCAATGAAGCTACTAGGCCATTTATAGTGATACATAACTGCTGTAGCAGCTAGACAACAAGCTCCAACTACTATTCCTACTGCTAACATCTCCAAGTGAACCGCAATAGTCACTCCTAGAGCAACTCCAGCTATTGCTAATATAGAAGCAGCTATGATATGTAGATTGCTACTTTTTGTGTTTTGTGGAGTAGTGTTATTCACTTGCTCAGGTTTTTTGCTAGTTAATGAAAGCGTTGGTTCCGGTGTTAGTGTCGGTGCTGGCGTTGGTTCCGGTGTTGGATGTAGATCTTCTTGGCGATTATCGTCATCCTCTTCTGAAAATAGCCATGATAGATCATAATTGTCAATATCTTCTTCATCAGTTACATCGCTAGCTTTACTCCAATCATCCAAATCATCGCTAGCTTCACTAAGCTCATCATATTCATCACCATTCGATGGTGGTGAACCATCGGGAAAGGGAAATACTGCTGGCCTTCCTTCATTTGCAGGCTGACTATTACCACTCTCAATATTTGCTGTAACGGCTGCAGGCTCTTCATCTATCTTCTCAAATGACAAAGAGTCATCGTTAGAATCTGAAGGAGTCCGAGCACACTTACCACCACTTTGACCATTGTTGCTTTCAAGTTTAGAATAATCGCTATCCAAAGAACTCTGTGGTAAAAGTGATGGTGAATCTGGTTGATCGTCTTTGCTTTCAGACTCTCGCTTGTCATCCGTTTGCAATGTTGTGTGTTCAGTAGGTTGGTCAGGAGATTGTTTTTCCTCATCACTATCAATTGACGAAACGATAGTACCTTCATTTTGAAGTTCCTGCATACTTGAAGAAGCTCCTTCGCTTTGGACAACATCCATTTGTCCTGGAATTTGAGTCTCAAGAACTTCTTGTTGCTCTTGAGTATGAGGCGGTATGCTACCACGATTTTTACTTGCCGGATTTTGTTGCTTTTTTTCCCTATCCATTTCACCTCCCTTATAATTATCGCTTATAGGATGTTTCGTTGAAGCATGTCCATTGTTCATAATATTTTTTCCTTTGTCCACAACATTTTTTTGTGGCTGTTGACTACCAGTGCTTTTAGGTTCTGGGCTTTGTAATTGTTTACTACCTGCTTCATTCACTGCTCGACTTGAAGTTGCAGGCTCATTTACTAAATCACTAATAGTATTCCTGCTACCAGGAACATGATTTTCAGCATCAATTAAATTAGGCACCCCTTTAACAGGCACATCTTCAATTTCACACAACTGCCTTAACCTCATATTGTTTCTATTGAGGTGATAATTACTGTTAACAAAAGAAGCAATGTCATAAATGTTAAATTGTAACCCTTCACCTCTTCCATTAATGTTGCACTCTATATGAGATATTACTAAAGGATTTTCTAAACTAACCATAGCATTGCCAAGTGCATGGATCACAAGCCCGTTTTTATTATCCTTGAGACTCATTAATCTTCGGTCATCAGCAAGCTTTATTTCTCTTTCAAATAGCGTTGTTCCGTGTTTGAAATAGCACTTAGAAAAAGATAATAAGGTGTAGTTAAAGCTGTAGTGGTTATATAATAAGGCACTGCGGCTACGTAAGAAAGGTAATAGTATCTAGATACACTATTATTTGATTGGAAATCTTCTGGTTTTATATCTTGAATGCAACTATAATAGGTATCCGTTTTATGATAATATTCTCCCACTATACAGAAGTTCATTCCAAAGCAGCTTATTAAGAGATTACCTGTTTTTATTTTTAATGGTTTACCTACGTGCTTAAATCCCATAGAGCCAGATGGAAACATTGGTATTGAGTCTGACGAATTAGTTACTCTAATGGTATTTTCTCCAAGAAGCTTTTCATAAATTTCAGCATCATGGAAATCGGAAACTCTCGGAGAACCAAAAGTTGCAACACGAACATGTCCAGCACCCTCTACTTTCTTAAGATATAAAGCAGTTATGGTAGCAAGAGCGGCTCCCATACTATGGCCCGTACAATTAATTTTAAAATCTTTAATTTCTGACCCTTGCTCTTTAGCATAACCGTCTAATATTTTACCAAGACTAGGCAACGAATCATAAAATGCATTGTGAAAACCATCATGCATTTTCCCACCTTCAGGTAAAAATTCTGAGGTAAACGCTGTGCTTACATCAGTCATCACATTATCAAAGTCTTTAGTACCGTGATAGGCTATAGTTATTTCTTTATCTTTTGTAAAAACAAAACCAGCACACCTTTTATTTCTATCATTATAATAAAATGGAATAATACCATAACCTTCATTAATGAGCTCAGCTTTAGTTTTATATCTACTATCTAATTTTTCATCGTTACTACCATAGCTTATTTTACAGAAATTACACATTTTTAATAATTTCTGTTTACTAAATCCTGCAATTTGTATTTCGTTTAGATCACACCCGATACCTTCATAGGTATCGCTCTCAAAGCTACTACATTGAAAATCTCCAAGTTCATCCTCGGGAACAGCTGGTGTTTCTTGACTTTTACCGCCTAAAACTTCAGGCCCTTCTTCTCTTGCAATACCCAAATCTCTAGAATGGCAACGACCTTTAATTTCAGTTGTTTTTTGATCTTCTTCTGTATTCAAATCAACCCGGCTTGAATTTGGAAGATTAGTTCGATTAGCCATATTTATCACTCACCATAAATTAGCTTAATCTAGTATAGCACTAAATCACAACCTTGCCAAGCAAGTTATTCAACCTCTTAGCAAATAGGCTCGCGTCATCCATCTCTTCGCCTTCCACAATACAAGCTTGATAGAACAATAAGTGGATCATATCCTCCAATGTTGAGTTTTCACCATCTTCAGCGTGAGATTTCATTATGCTTTTTATTACAAGGTGCTTAGTGTTGATTTCAAGCACCTTTGGTGTGCGGTAATTCAGCTGTTTTTGCTCACGTAAAAAACGCTCCATCCTAAGATCCATTGCACCCTCATCAACCGCCAAACATACAGGACTATCGGTCAATTTTTTGGAAATTTTTACGCTTTTCACTGAACTACCAAGAACCTTAGTGAAATACTCTAATATAGAATCCGTATTTTCTTCGCTTTTTTCTTCATCTGATTTATTTTCTTCGTCTTTTTTCTCTGAGGAGAATTTTTCCAAATCAACATCAGCACGAGTTACGGACTTAATCTTCTGGTCTTTATATTCATGAATTACGCTAGTCCAGAAATCGTCCACTGGATCAACAAACAGAAGGACCTCCAGTCCTTTGCTGACAAACCCTTCAAGTTGTGGACTGTGTTTCACAGAATCCAAACTATTTCCTGTGAGATAATAGATGTGCTCCTGCTCAGGCTTCATTCTACTTATATAGTCATCAATGCTGACCAACTTGTCATCACCAGTGCTATGGAATCTACAAATTGAGAGCAGTGCTTCTCTTTCGTCAGTTGGCATAGCTTCACAAAGACCCTCTTTCAATACTGCACCAAAATTGGTCCAGAACTTCGTGTATTCCTCTAAATTTTCTTTTGCCTTCTTACCAAGTTCTGATATCACGCGCTTAGTGAGGAATTTTCTGATTTGCTCAACAACACGATTGTTCTGCAGTGTTTCTCTGCTGATATTAAGAGGCAAATCCGGTGAGTCAACAACACCTTTCAGAAAACGCAAGTATTGTGGTATGATTTGTACATTATCTTCAGTGATAAATACTTTATTTACATACAATTTCACGGAGCAACGTCTATCTGGGTGAAATAAATCGAAGGGCTTGATAGAAGGCACATAAAGCAAATTTGTATATTCTATTGCACCTTCATTTTTATTATGCAATATCATCCAAGGTTCCCCGACAACATGCGCAACACCGCGGAAAAAATCGTTGTGCTCTTCTTGAGAGACGTTGTTTTTCGGCTTAGTCCAAATTGCGGCCTTGCTGTTTAGCTTTTCACTTTTTCCTTCCTCATCTATAAACTCAACGGGAAAATTTATGTGATCTGAATAGGTAGTAACAATGTTTTCGATGCGAAACTTGTCTAGGAACTCATTTTCTTCAGGACGCATAACCAGGGTAATCTTGGTTCCGTGAGGGATTTGATCATCTAATTTGCCGATTGAATATTCTCCATCTCCTTCGGATCTCCAGACCCAAGATTCCTCTTCTCCCGCCTTTCGAGATTCAACTATAACTTCTGAGGCAACCATGAAGCTTGAGTAAAAACCGACACCAAATTTCCCGATTAACTTTACAGTTTGGCTTGAATCCTTGCTACTTTTAATCGCCTCCAGAAATCTTTGTGTACCAGAACTGGCGACTGTACCAAGGTTATCTATTAAATCCTGCCTATTCATCCCGATGCCGTTGTCAGTGATATATAGTTCATTCTTATCTTTACTGGAGCTAATGGTGATTTTTAACTCATCACTTGAATCTAGCAAGTTGGGGTTTAGTTGAGATTCGTAGCGCAATTTGTCACATGCATCTGATGCATTTGATATTAACTCACGCAGAAAAATATCCTTATTAGTGTAAAGCGAATGAATTACTATATTCAGTACCTTCCCTACTTCAGCATCAAATTTTAAATTTTCGGTTCCTTTTACGTTATGCATTCTGAGCTCCATTATTAGCCTACTGCCTATATAATTTAAGTATTGCACTACGATCTTTCAAGGCCACGCACGCCAAAATAAAACTTCTTGCATAACCATATCAAACCAGTTTTGGCAGCGCTAAGCACATACCCAATACACAAAAACTACTTGACAAATTCTTTCAACCCCCTTATCGTAATACTGAAGTTATTATTTATTTTCAGTCTGTGCAGATTAAACGACAAAAAAACTTAGCATATTTGGCGTCTCATGTTTAATTTTTTGCACTATGTGCACCGTATGTCTTTATAAAACTTCTGGTTTTTTACCTATACAAGCTGAAACGCGCTTATAAGTCGTTTAAGACATCAAAAAACGC
>JAITUS010000081.1 GCA_031286185.1 Rickettsiales bacterium | reverse complement strand
GGCCTATATATCAAGACTTACGGCTGTCAGATGAATGTTTATGACTCCGTTTTAATGGAAAACATAATCAAGCCGTTGGGGTTTAATGTTGTTGGCGACGCGGAAAAAGCCGATTTGGTGATATTGAATACTTGCCACATTAGAGAGAAAGCAACAGAAAAGCTTTATTCAGAGCTTGGGAAGATTCATTCATCACGAAAAAATAAGGAAATTACTATAGTAGTAGCCGGATGTGTAGCACAAGCAGAAGGGGAGGAAGTGTTCAGAAGAGCCCCATTTGTGGACATCGTTGTTGGTCCGCAGAGCATCGCTACTCTGCCGGAGCTGATAGTCAAAGCAAGCAGAAGTAAAGGTCATGTGATAAATACCGATTTTCCAGAGGTTGCAAAGTTTGATAAATTGCCAGATGAGTGTTACGGCAATAGCCAAGGGTCTTCTGCATTTCTTTCCATACAAGAAGGTTGTGATAAGTTTTGTACATTTTGTGTAGTGCCCTACACTCGCGGGGCTGAATATTCACGGTCAGTGAATGAAATATTCTGCGAAGCATTGAAGTTAGTTGCAAATGGAGCAAAGGAAATCAATTTACTTGGTCAGAACGTCAATGCCTATCATGGAGAGTGCAAAGGAGAAGTGTGGGATTTAGGAAGATTAATCAGCCACATTGCTAAAATTGAAAAGCTAGAGAGAATTCGCTATACAACTTCTCATCCAAGAGATATGCATGAATCTCTCTACTTGATACATGCGGAAGAACCAAAACTCATGCCGTTTATTCACCTGCCTGTGCAGTCAGGTTCGAATAAAATATTGCGCGCGATGAACAGGAAACACACTGCAGAGGAATATTTGGAAATAATAGATAGGTTGCGCAAATTGAAACCTGAAATCGAATTTTCCTCTGATTTTATCGTCGGTTTTCCTGGAGAAACCGAAAAAGACTTTGAGGAAACTATGAAATTAGTAGAAAAAGTAAAGTACGCTCAGGCTTATAGTTTTAAATGTAGCCCAAGGCCGGGGACGCCAGGGGCGGAAAGGAAGGATCAAGTACCAGAAGAAGTTAAAACAGAACGCCTTCTTCGTTTACAGAAGCTAATTAGTAAGCGACAGCTTGAGTTTAATCAGAGTATGGTAGGCAAGACTATTCCTGTTCTATTTGGCGATAAAAAAGGCAAACACCAAGACCAAATTATTGGCAAAAGCCCATATATGCAATCAGTTTGTATTGATGATCCTGCAGGTAAATACAAAGACAAAATAGTAAATGTGAAGGTATTGGAAGTTCGGCAGAATAGTTTGCTTGGGTGTGAGTTGTAAGAGTAAGTCTACCTAATAGGGCTATTTTTCAATGAAGAAAAAGTGCTTCTGTGTTGTTATACAGAGGCACTTTGCGTAGTTTATTTCGAGCGTATCAACCCTACTTTCTAAAACTCAAGAAGTTGCCATTCTGTTTTGTGCCAGTATATGAAGCTTGATACAAGAGACTGCTAGGACTATGGGCTGCTCCTGATCCCCATTGATAATATATCTCCTCAATCTCTCCAGAATTATTATATCAGTAAGAGCGGGATTCCCAAATTAAATTGCTCTTATTAATGCTCTTGTTAGCGTTGTGGAATTCCTGATGAGGCCAACTTTTATCATTATTACTTTTAGGCATAATTAGCTCCTTAAATTTAAATAAATATACTTAGTATATTAATATACCGTATAATAATATCAATATCTATTAATAAGTTTATATGATAGGATTTTTTGAATTTGTAATTTTCCAAAAAGCCCTATATTCTTTGGCCTTATCCAGTTAAAATGAATATGAAGTCAAAGCATTATCCCGATACAGCAAGCAGTCCTGATTTTTCGTCGTTAGAAAAGGGAGTCATAGAATTTTGGCAGGAAAACAAAATTTTTGAGCGGTCAGTTGAAGAACGTTCCAAGGACAATTGTTTTGTCTTTTATGATGGACCTCCATTTGCAAATGGACTGCCACATTATGGGCACCTACTCACTGGCTTCATCAAAGACGCATTTGCAAGATATCAAACTATGCTGCAAAAAAGAGTTGAACGTAGATTTGGTTGGGATTGCCACGGGCTGCCAGCTGAGATGGGTGCAGAAAAGGAACTTGGAATATCTGGCAGAACTGAGATAGAAAAATTTGGTATAGAAAAGTTCAATAACCATTGTCGTACTTCTGTGATGAAATTTTCATCAGAATGGGAGAAGTATGTAAATAGACAAGCAAGGTGGGTAGACTTTCATAATGACTATAAAACCATGGATAAGTCATTCATGGAGTCGGTCATGTGGGCATTTAAGCAGCTTTATGATAAGGGCTTGGTGTATGAATCGGTGCGCGTTGTTCCCTATAGCTGGGCATGTGAAACTCCATTGTCCAATTTTGAAACAAGGCTTGATAACGCTTATAGAGAAAAGACTAGCAAAGCTGTAACTGTTGCATTTGAGCTTTTAGAAAACCCAAAGCAGTTTAAACAAAAATGTAAGTTACTCGCTTGGACTACAACTCCTTGGACGTTGCCAAGCAACTTGGCGCTGGCAATAGGGAAAGACATTGAGTATTGTGCAGTGTTAGTTCACTCCTTGGTGTCATTCCAGCGCGTG
>JAITUS010000075.1 GCA_031286185.1 Rickettsiales bacterium | reverse complement strand
CTGACAACCACTTTTTAAGACGTACAACACTCCACAAAATACATCATACAAATCAAGTTTTCTTGGTTTTGTTTTCTGCTTGCTACTTTCCAGAATTGGCCTGATTTTTTCAAATTGCTATCGACTTATACTGCTTGGATAACTTTTCCACATAGACACCTCATTATTAATCTATGCTTATTTTACCTCATCTCTTCGAGATTTTAAACAGGTTCTAAGACATAAAAACGCCAATACTGAAAATAAGTACTGACCGGGGCTTCTTTCGCCTTTTTCTCTATTTAGTAAATTTCTTAAGCATAAAGGTTATACCAACTTTCGTTATCGGGGAGTCAAACAAGATGCATAAAAAATTCGCTAAATCTCTCATCGTAGAGAAACTTTTTAATTTGTCCTATTACATTGGGATTTGGTATGAGAAACCATAGTAGATCTCTTGCATAACCTGCTTTCTGATGGTAATTTTGGCGTTGAAACTTACTTATACTAACCTTTGTTATTGGGAAAACAAATAGGACATATTATAAGTTCTCCTAAAACCCCAATTATAGGCAAAAAACGTTCTTTTTAATTTGTCCTATTACTATTGGGATTTGGTATTACGCTCTTCAAATACTTTAAGTATTCTGCGGTGCTCGTCTGCGTTGCTCCTAAAAATTCCTTACCATAATGCAAGAGATCTGGTGCAGAACAGACGCAAAAATAGTTTACCTTGTGTGGCACAAATCGTGCATTTTTTGATACGCCTTTTGAAAACCAAGTAGAGAATAAGTGTCATCAACGGTTGCTGCTTTTGCTTTTCCATTGACCACCATTGATAATCCTTGCTTCATCTTGAGAATTAGTTCTTGGTCTGTTTTTGTGTGCTCTGCCCACGCGAGACTCCCCTGTATTATAGGCAATGTATATTTAACTTTTTTATCGACATTAAGAACTACAGGCTCTTTATCGTACTGAAAACCAGAGGTGACGCTGACCTCATCTGCTTTTTTATCGACATAACTGACCATTACATACGGCTTGCGATCAGTTGTATAATGCTCACTCTTCTTCTTAGGATAAGACACGATGTAGCACACTTTTTCCCCATCTTCTAACGCAGTATACACAAGCCAATCTTTATATTTTTCTTTCAATTGTACATCACTAACTGATGCGAGAGCACCTACTGAAAAAAATGTTAAAAGTACAAAAAACCTACGCATGCAAGCCAAATTTTAAACTCTCCGATTGTATATGTTGTCTTACCTTACTCATCGCTTGTTCAGCCAGCTGTCTTATTCTTTCTCTTGAAACACCATATTTTTTACTAAGCTCATCTAGAGTTTGAATGTTTTCAGACAAATATCTACTGACAAAGATGTCTCTTGATCTTTCGTTAAGGTTTGCCAGTGCATTGTTTAAAATTGTTTCTTTTAATTCTTTCTCTTCATAATTTTGGTAAGTTATTTCTTGACTAACCGAGTTACATGGAATCACATCTTGTAATTCCTTTTTAGAGTCATCACCTATCTTTATACACTTATTTAGCGACTGATCCTTACAAGCTAAACGGTAACCCATCTGTACAACATCTCCTTCAGATACAGAAAGTTCATTGGATATTGCCTTTATTTCCTCATTACTTAAAGTTTCTCTGTTTGTATATCGTAAAATTCTTTTTTTTATTTTACGCAAACTAAAAAATAGCTTTCTTTGCGCTTGCGTTGTGCCTATTTTTACAAACGACCAAGATTTCAATATAAAGTCTTTTATTGAAGCTTCAATCCACCACACCGCATAAGTTGAAAAGCGAAACCCTAAATCAGGATTAAACTTTTTCACTGCATGCATTAAACCCATGTTTCCTTCCATGACCAGGTCCATAAGCAGCAGTCCATAGTTTTTGAACTTCGTTGCAATTTTCACTACCAAATTCAAATGACTGGTAATCAGCTTATGAGCAGAAGAAATATCTTTGTATTGGTGCCAATTTTTTGCTAATCGTACTTCTTCTTCTTGGGAAAGCATAGGAAATTTTCGCACTTCAGCAATATACTGCGTGAGATTAGTGCTACTATTAATACATAAGCTTGCTGTTGGGATTAACATAACAACTTAAATTAAAACTCCATACATATAATATATTGATTTTCCAGCAAAACTCAAGATTTAATTTAAAAAAGTATGTATATCTCTGCATCCAACTAGGGCCTCAGATGTCTTAGCACTGGCTGTCAACACACAACTGCAAACTAAAGTAGCCAAAACAAATGATGCCATTCCAGTGCTTAAAAACACTGGAATCCACATTTCTTTTTTCTAGGTCCCAGCACCAGTTACTTGAATGACAAAACTGGGACGACAAGAAGAGCTGCTAAGATGGACTAGAAGTTAAATGCCACTCCAGCTTCTGCACCAATAGTGCTGTAAAGAACTTTATACTCGTCTTTAGTAACTGTTTCCCCATCTTTTTTATCAAACTTAGCACCATAAGAACCAAAATAGCGAGCTCCAGCAAAGAGTTTGATTTCTGGAGTTACGTCATAACTGACACCAGCTTTTGCTTGATAAGCAAAACCGAATCCATGCTTTTGGTCTGTAACAATTTTATCTTTTGCAGGATTGCTGAGATATGCTGCACCAATACCAACACCAACATACGGAGTAATAGGCATGTCCTCAATTACTACGTCATAATACACGTTAACTAGCCCTGACATTACTGATAAATTATCAGCAACTCCTGGTGTAGCTGTTGCACCGCCAACCTCATTTTTGCTTAGCTGCGAATAGAGCCCCTCAATGTCAACTCTGATGTCGTCCATTTTATAACCAAATGCACCACCACCAGCTATAAAAGATGCCTTCAAAGGATCTTGATCTTTACCACCTTTTTTATACTCAATACCCTTAATCTCTGTTTTAAAAGGTAAAAATTCACCGTTGTACTGCAGGCGAATGTAGTAGCTAGTTTCTTCATCAGCTATTGGACCAACAGGATCTGAAAAAGCAGCGTTTGATAAACTTAGCAACGTCACTAAAGCGGTTGCTGAAAAAAACTTTTTATAATGCATAATTGCCCTCGTTAAAAAAAAATTAAAATTCCACTTTAGCAATTTAAGTAAAAACTAAAGTTAAGTCAAGTACTAACTTAATAACATAAAATATTTGACATTTAAACCAATTTTTAAGGGGAAGGTAAAAATTTTATTAATAAAAAGATAATTATATAACTTTTTACCTTTGATTTTTTGATATTTTCTTACTGACCCTAGTATTTCTTTGCTTTCTGCATCACTTCCTCACCACTGCGATTTCTTTTATCTTTGCATGATATTTCGGGTACATTATATGAAACAATTCTAGTACCAAAGATACAGAAACCTAGTTGCAATACAGAGAATTTTTAAAAGGGAAGTTTAAACCCAGGTGGTAACCCCATCATACCTGCAAGATCAGAGGTTGCATTTGCCATGTCTTCCTCTGCCTTTTTAATGGCATCGTTGAACGCTGCTGTTACTAAATCTTCTACTATATCTTTCTCCTCGTTTCTCATAAGCTCTAAGTCTATGCTTACTTTCTTAGCTTTATAACTACCTATTTTTACAACTTCCACTAACACAGAAACTTTGCCACCCCCGGAAATACCTTGAAACTCTTTTCCAATGTACTTCTCTTGAGCTTCTGCAAGCTTTTTTTGCATCTCTTGTGCTTGCTTCATTATTTGACTAAAATCCACAACTTACTCCTTATTTTCTATACTGACTACTTTTGCACCCTTAAACGTATCAAGTATATTCTTAACTGCAGGTGCATAATTTAAATTACTTACTTCCCTGCTCATATAACCTGCATCAACTGTGACAACCCATTCTTGCTGAGTCACTTGGTTTAAGTAATTTTTCAAGTCGTTACAAAAACTGTTGTCCAACCGAGATACGGCTCTTAATTTTAAATACCCAGGTTTGCAATCCACTAATTGTAGATTACTACATAGCTGTTTGTAAAGATAAATTTGGTTATTCTGTCGTAATAGTTGCAGAATTTTATCAAAATCGTAATTTTTCTGCTGTACACTCTCTGCGTTACGCATATTCCTTTGCTGTGTATTCTGCGTAAGAACTTTTTTGACTACTTGCTCAGGGGAGGGTAAATCAGAAAGATAACAGAGGCTAATTAACATCATTTCAGCAGCAATATCGTTACATGTTGAAGTTTTTATATCCTGAACTCCCTTGAGCAACATCTTCCACAATCTCGAGAAAAATATTAAAGACTTCTTTGCACCTAAGTCTTTTATCCTGTTCTTTTCACATTCTATAACTGAACTATCGATTTCTTTTGTAATCAAAAAACGGCATATTAATTGGATTGTTTGCAATAGACCTTCGAAGACACTGAGTGGGTTTGCTGTCTTTATTGCCTTGTCGAATACCGATAGAGCCTTCTGTAAATCACCATCTAATATTGCTTCCAGTAGATCAAATATAATATCTTTATCCACCAGACCGAGTATTTCTATCACATTCTTGATGGATATTATGTCATTTTTGCTATATAACACTGCTTGATTCATTAAAAATAAAGCGTTACGCATCGAATTGCTACAGTGGTGTGCAATTAATTCTGATGCCCCATTTTCAATGAGATAATTTTCTTTTTGTGCAATGTCATTCAACCGCTCCACTATTTTAGTGGCAGGGATGTTATGCAAATCAAACCTTTGACAACGTGCAATAATAGTTATCGGTATCTTTTTTATCTCTGTGGTTGCCAGAACAAACTTTACACTGGATGGTGGTTCTTCTAGGGTTTTAAGCAATGCATTAAATGCACTGCTGGATAACATGTGTACTTCGTCTATAATATAAACCTTGAATTTAGAGCTTATAGGTGAATAGCAAATGTCTCCTAGGATTACTTTGATATCTTCAACGCTAGTGTGACTTGCTGCGTCAATTTCTATTACATCCGGGTGACTTGAGTTTTTTATCGCTAGACAATTTTCACATGATCCACAGGGTTCAAAAGTTGGTCCCAAGGAACAATTCAAACATAAAGCTATTATTCTTGCTGTGGTAGTTTTACCAACTCCGCTACTACCGGAGAGCAGTATGGATTGTGGGATTTTGTTGAGAGTAAAAGCGTTTTCTAATATACGCACTAATATATCTTGACCTATTAGATCTTTGAAGCTACTAGGACGATATTTTAATGCTATGTTCATAACTTACGATAAACAAACAGTTCAATAGGTATGCAACCCAAAAAGATTCTGATATGGCTGCTTCATCTCTGACCTAACCAAGTTACAGAGTTTTTGCCTGCATACCTTGTAAAATATTATACTTTTTTTTTTATTTAGCAAAGTATATCCTATGGTAGTCTATGATTAGTTGGGGTTGCATAAGTTATATATGGAAATTAATTATGATTTTATATCACTTCTCTCTTTGTCCGTTCTCACGAAAGGTTAGAGCTCTTCTCAAGGAGAAAAAGTTAGGTTGTGATTTAGTATACGAGAATCCGTGGGAGAAGAGGAATGAATTTATGGAGATTAACCCAACTGGACAAGTACCAGTGCTTGTGGATAATAATTTTATTATAACAGACAGCACTGCTATTTGTGAGTATCTAGAAGAAACTTACAGCAGCGATATCAAATTGCTCGATTTGTCTACTGTTGTTAAGTCTAAAATACGTGCTTTAGTTAATTGGTTTGATAACAAGTTTTACAACGAAGTTACTAAATACATTATAAACGAAAAAGTAATAATTAACCGCAGCCCTGACCCTAGGTTTCTTCATGCAGCTCAGCACAACCTGTCTTGTCATATAGAATACATTGAACACTTAATTAGCAAAAACGTTTGGCTTGCAACCGATAAGTTCACTTTGGCTGACATTACTTTAGCGTCACATATCTCTATAATGGACTATGTAAATAGTTTCCCATGGGAAAAAAGTAGAATTTTAAAAGAATGGTACTCTATTGTTAAGTCAAGGCCTTGTTTTCGTGAGATGTTATTAGAAAGGGTTTCTGGATTAACTCCTCCTAGGCATTATGCCGACTTTGATTTTTAACTCATGTTAGCTTTAAAGCTACAGTCATCCCTTCATCAGTTGGAATCAACATAAAGTAATATTTTTCTTCGTCTGATAATCTACGATTAAATTCTCTCATAGCCTGCATGATTTTTCTGATACCTCCTTTGAAGGTGATTCTAAAAACACTGTGTTAAACAATATAGAGTGTTATCTGCAACAATGAGTCCATCTTGTTTAATATACAGCTCTGCCCAATCTAAATATTTAGGGTAACCACCTTTATCGGCATCAATGAACATCATGTCAAACGGTGCTTTTGCTGACAACTCATTCAGTTTTTTCAATGCGTTGCCTTCTATTAAAGTAATTTAATTGTTCAGATTGAAAGCACTAAAATTTTTTTTACTATACTTAAGTGCTCAGGATTGTTCTCTATTGTATATATATGGCCATATTCAGGTAGAGCTTTTGCCATACAAATCGATGAATACCCATATAATGTACCAATTTCAACAACACTTTTTACTTTATGAATTTTTATAAATAAACTGAGCAGCTTTCCTTCTTCAGCGCTAATTTGGCTGTGTTTCTTTTCTTCAAAAATACAGTATTCTTCTATTTTTTTGTATTTCTTTGCAAATAAATCTCTTATGTATGATAATTTCATGCTAGAATTGTTGCGTGCCATGTCTTATGTTAAAGATTTAATTTATATAAAATTTATATATGTTAGCTTGAAATGGTAGAAACGTTTATTTTAGGTTATTATTTTTTACAGCGTAAAATTTTAAGTGACAAAAATTATTATATATAATATTATAATTAACTAGTATAATAGTCGATAGATTGTCATACTAGAATTTGAGGAACTGCTCATGAGCATTTCTCTTTAGTTAAAATATAATTTTCATAATCAATTAGAGGGGGTTATATGTCTTATAATATTGCTGGTGAAGTTGAAACGTTAAGCAAAAAATCTAACAAAGATGAAGGGGTTACACTGTTACATAACCCAGCTTATCGTGAGAAATATAGGGAACGTTTTGATGAAGCCCAGAAAAAAGTTATGGATATGGTTCAGTTTTATGATGGAACAATAATATTAATAGAAAATAAAATTGCTATGTATTATTATGCTTGGCACAGTAAAAAAAGAGAATTTGAGCGTAAGAAACAACAAGCAGTGGTAAAAAACGATAGTTCAACATAGGGATTTTTTTATGATAAGCTACAGTGGTATCATTTCACTATAGCTTTTTCGTAGTATCTGTTCAGTGGAGCGGCAGAAAACGGTTAAATAAGCAAGATTGTTAGAATAAAGTGGGCTAAATAAGATGTAATGTGGTTGATTTGTTAACACTTTACACGCTTTTAGGCGAAAAATAGATCATTTAAAGCCTTTTTGCTTGTTCCTCAGCCGGTCCCCTGAACAGATACTTTTCGTATCCATTCAGGT
>JAITUS010000050.1 GCA_031286185.1 Rickettsiales bacterium | reverse complement strand
AAAGAATGATGTGGAAATTTTTAGATGATCCAGAAAGCATTCCACTGACAAACAACCATGCCAAGCGGCAGATACGGCATTATGTTGTTTACCGCAAAAACTCATATTTTACACAATCGAAGCGAGGAAATACATTCCTTGAGCGAATAATCTCGTTATACTTAACATGGAAGCAAAAGGAGCTAAATCCTTTCCACAGCCTCTTATCTATCGTTTCTTAAACAGCTCACCTGAACGGATACAAAATTATATGTAAAAAATCACCTCAGTCAAGAAATTTTTAACGTAAAAATCAACTAACAGACAGCATTTGCTTAAACTACCTACCACTTGAGCCAAAACCCCCTGCATTTCGGTCAGTTTCTTCTACGTAGAATTCTTCTGTATCATCCCAAATCACCTGAGACATAGGAGCAATAAGGATTTGTGCGATTCTATCTCCCCTTTTTATCTCATATGGTTGATTGCTGAGATTAATCAAGCAAACTTTAACCTCACCTCGATAGTCAGAATCTATAGTGCCCGGAGAATTTAAGACGGTGACCCCATGTTTTGCAGCAAGGCCAGAACGCGGGCGGACTTGTCCCTCAAAACCACTTGGTATTGCGATTATAATTCCAGTTGGAATGAGTAGCCTTTCAAGTGGATTTAAAATAGCAGAGTCATTCAGCGCAGCATAAAGATCCATACCAGCGCTCTGCGCAGTTGCATAATACGGAAGAGGCAGATCTTCTCCGTGTGATAATTTTTTTATTTCTACTTTTATGTTACTTCTTTGCACTTTATCTATCAAAGCTTAAGTTATAGCACGTAAATTGTATCTGCAAAAATGATAAATGGTACCCGTTCAACGGAGTGGTAAAATTAGGTAAACAAGATGCTCTAAAAAAGTAATCATATAGTAAAAGTGAGTTTACAACAAAGGGTGTCATCCAAGTAGCTGACAATAAAGACAGTATCTGTGATCTAGGAATTTTATCAAGTAGATGAGCATAAAAATAGCCGTTGTACGTTAAAATACAACATTTTAATTATTATGGAAAGACTGGATCCCAGTGTCAAGCACTGGGATGACATCGTAGAGGCTACTTGGATGACACCCTCGTGGTAGGCTCAAATCACAATGTTCGTACAGTTGTGTGTCAGCTACTTACATGACACCACTTTTGCTTCAATATTTACCACGCCCCTGAATAGATACGATAAATGTTACATCATAAACAATGTCTTTCGGTGCTTGATATGAAAGCTACAATTTGAGAGCAATCTCCACAGGAAGATATTTTAGCTCTAATATCTCATATTATCAAGTGTCAGCCATTTGCAGTGCATGTTGAAAGATCATTTTATGATCTAAATCAGTTTTTTTACAGATGACCTCTAATCTTATCAATCTTTCTAAGATCCTCCTAAGTTCTAAAAGTTGAAAATTTTTCAAATGAAGCTTGAAACTTTGCAACTGCTTGAAGAACAATGGGGGACTCAGCTGATCAATTGCAGCCTGTTCGCTCACTCCACTTTGTATTAACAGTAAAACGTTTTCAAGGCGCAGGAAATAATTTGATATAATACGGATTAACGCTATCGGTGAAAAATTTTCCTGTAATATCAGTGTATCAGAAATTTTGATGAAACTTGCCATATCTTTATTTGCTATAGCAGAGCACAGGTTATCAAGTGTAACATAATCATTGCTAGAGGCTGAAAGGCACAGCTCTATATCAGCAGGGTTAAGATCTTTTCTCTCTCCTAGGTACAAAACTAATTTCTCAAGTTCTGAGTATATAGGTAGCTTGCTATGATTAAAGTAAGATTGCAAATGGTAGATTACCTCATTTGTGTATTTTATGTCATTTTGTTTCAAGTAACTGGATACAATGTCGTAAAGATTACTACCACTATCTTTATAGCAAGCAATTACGCCAAAAATTTTTGAGCTTTCCATATAACTTTTAGTTACAGAACTATATGGTAGATCACTTGCTATCATCATTACGTAATGATCACTTGTATTATGATCCAATACGTTTTTTAACTCTTTAGATATGCTCCCACTTACATTTATCAGCTTAACTAATTTCTTGTTAACAAACATCGAAATGTTTGCTAACTCAGAGAGTAATAAACCAGGCGACTTATTCACTGTTGCAAAGTCCATCACCTGAACTGAGTAATCACCCAAACTGGCAATTATCTCCTGTACGAAAAAATCAATTCTACTACTATCGCTTCCATGAATTAACACACCCCTTAAAGTATCAGGTTTCTCTAGGAATTTTTTGATCTTAGACGGTGTAACTTTCATGCATGCCTACTCCATAAATTAATATTAGCATTTCTACAACCTTACAACAGCTAGCACTTTATACAGCATTTCTTATGTTAACTAAATCTTTCAATTGATCATCGTTAAATTCTGTAATCCAACTTTCACCATTACTTACAATCAGGTTTGCTAACTCTTTCTTACTTTGGATCATCTCATCAATACGCTCTTCAAAAGTACCTGTTGAAAGTAGTCTGTACACCATAACATTACGCTCTTGCCCGATACGCTCTATCTGTTGCTTGTGCTTCCACTGCTGGATTCCACCATAGATCGTAATGTATGACATGGTTTGCTGCTGTTAAATTAAGCCCTGTTCCACCAGCTTTTAAAGATACTATAAGGATATTTGATTGAAATGAGTTTTGAAAATCATTAACCATTTCGTCTCGCACCTTTCGGGATAGACCTCCATGCAAAAATGGTACCATTAACTTAAACCTTTCTTCAAGCAGTCTAGCTATAATTTTACCCATTTCAGTGTATTGGGTAAATATTAATGATTTCTCTGCAAGTTCACTAATTCCTATCAATATCTCTTCTAGCATCTGCATCTTTCCTGACTGTTCGACACTTGCACACTTTTTCTTGCCAAACTGTGATGAATGGTTACAAACTTGTTTTTAAAGCATTGATAAGTTTGAGAATTAGCCCCTTACGTTCAATTCCCTCACTTCTTTCTATCTTTTCCATCGTTGCATTAACGACCTCTTGATACAGCGCTGTCTGCTCTGGAGTTAGAGGGCAATAATGGTTATTTTCAATTTTACCTGGTAGGTCCTGAATAATGCTTTTATCACTTTTTATCCTGCGTAGCATAAAAGGACCAGTGATTTTCATGAACCTTTCTAGACAAGCTTTATCCCTTGCTTTTTCGATCGGCGCTGCAAAACGAGTTTTGAATTGCTTAGGAGTACCAAGGTAATATTTATTGGTAAAATTAAAAATACTCCAATACTCCAGTAGCCTATTTTCAACAGGTGTACCACTCATAGCTATTTTATTTTTTGCTCTGATAGCTTTTATAGCTTTGGTCCGCTCACTGTTGGGATTCTTTATATTTTGGGCTTCATCAATCACGAGCAAGAACCATCCGACTCTGCTCAGCTCTTTTTTATCGCAACGTGCAAGACCATATGAAGTAAGAACTATATCGTGATTACTTGCTAGCTCTCTATTTTGTCCGTGGTAAATTACAAACTTTAATTCCGGTGCAAAACGTTCTATCTCCCGTTGCCAATTGCTTTAAATACTTGTTGGTGCTACTATCAAGACCTTATCTTTATCTAACAATCCTGCATTCTTACAATACAGAATTGCTGCAATAACTTGCAGGGTTTTACCAAGACCCATATCATCAGCAATTATGCTACCAAATCCTATTTCTACGTTCTGTACAAGACAACTAAACCCACGCTTTTGGTATGGCCGTAACTGTGCAGTTAGATTACTTGGTATATCAACAGGTGTATAAGTGTTGAATTTATCAAATAAGTCTTTAATTTGCTGGTCAAGCGCTACTTTAGCTCCATTTAACTCGCCTGCTAAAGCGGCTTGCATCAGCTCTGCTTGACTTAAATGTTCAGGTAACTTATCAAGTTTCTTCAGTAGAGCTTCTACCTCCCTATCATCCAAAAGCACGTATTGGTCTACAATTTTTACCAGTCCACGAGAATCTTTTAGTAGCTTTTTAAATTCTGTAATGCTTATTTCTTTATCACCTATCGCTATTTTCCAGTCGAACTTCAATAATTTTTCAAGCGTTAAGAAACTTTCGCGATCTTCTGTGATTTTGCCTTTAGCAGACAAGTTAAGACTCAATTGTGGCTTCAGGATTTTTTCCAGGGATTTTGGTAAGATAACTATAACGCCAATTGCCCTCAACACCGGCAAAATGTTTAAAAACAATGGTGCAAAATCATCTAAGCTAAATGATAATGTACTATTGCCGTCAATCGATCTTTCTAATTCAGGTATGTACTCAGACAACAGCCCAATATCAGATAAAATGCTAAGTTTTGTACTGCGATTAGACAACGCTTTTTTCAGCTTTATTATCGATTTTTCATCATCTAAAGATACCTGTATATCAAGTTCAAATCTTTCATAACGATCTTTTATCATTAGGTAAAGTTTGTATGGCTTATCTATGAAGTAAAGACGTGATAACCATAGGTTAATTGCTTGAGGTATTTCCTTGTTGCTAAATTCAGTAAATTTGTAAGGTCTTCCAGTAAAAAATAATGCAAAAATGTGCTCGCCTCTATACTTGTCCAGCAATGAAGGAAAGGTGTTCTTATCTCTATATTTATCCAGCGATGCAGGAAAATTATTTGCTATGTATCCCAAAAGAATAACAGAAACAGCAACATTTACCTGTTCTTCAGGCTCTATAGAAGTTTCCTGATATTGAATCAATAAAGGTGGACACACACCGATAATATTTTTCTATGAATTTCTTTGACTGATTCATTAAATAACGCAGGAATCCACCTAATTATAAATTCTCCTCTTTTATTCTGTAGTATTTGTGGTACTAGTGCTGATTTTTCCATGAGCATACGTGCAAACTGTGAAATCATGTGCATGAAGCGAAGTTCAGGGTTAAGCTTGTGGAGTAACGAACTGAGAATATCATTTAGAAATTGCGCTATATTTCTCGAAACACTTTTACTGAGCATAAATAAGTTAGTTGTACCATTGCTTACTTGAGTAAGTTGATGTTGTTCATTGATAAATAATTGAAATGTTTGCCAATGTTCAATATTTCCCCATTTTCTAGTAAATAATTCTTCTTCCAATAGCTTTTCCTTGGAAGAGTAGAAGAAATAATCTAATTTCCCAGTAGGATATTTTTGCCAATGCTTGTAAGCTGTTTGCAGAATATTGTGAAAGTTTTTTTCAAAGAAAAGTGGGTTATCTGTTAAAATATTTCCAATACAGCTAGCGAGGTTAGGGATAACTGATAGATTAATATCATTTAGGGGTGCCTGGTTATATACTCTAATTTTAGAGCACGAGTTAAATATATCATCAATCTTTAGGGTATTTTGAGCATTTTCTAATTTCCCACCTCCAAAATCATCAATGAGTGATAGTAAATCGCAATTATGAATACTGAAAACCACGAAGGGATTCTTGTCAATTTCTGCAGCAATAAGATAAATTACAGCAGCAATATGTTTACAAGGCATAGCCCAATCAGGACAATCGCAACTTGCGTTCATTTCTTCCAAATTTGAAGGAAATAATTTAATACCAGAGTCATTAAGTTTATCAAGCAGGCTGACTGGTAATTGTCTATTTATCAAATTGGATAATATAGAAGGCGAATCTTCAATAATACAACGAATAGTGTGCTGTTCTGATGAGCTTAATTCACTAAGTGTTATTTTAACTTTATACGGATGAGACATCGAACCACTAACTTTAGCTGTAATCATGTGGCCGTTGATTTTAATACCAAAAGCTCGACCAGTATTAGCGTAAGTTCTACCACGTGGAAGGCGATTATCGTAATCAACTTCATTAAAAGATTGAAGCCACTTCTTACCCCACCATGTTCTTCTGTAATGAGACATTTTATAAAACCATATATTTTAACCTAAATAAACCCAAACCTATCTAAAAAACAAACTACAACTGTTCCTTCAGAGTAAGTTTGACTAATTTTGTAATGATTTAACATAAATCATTACAAAATACCAAGAAGTAAATTAACAACAGAAAGAATAACATAAAAATTTTTTTACCTTCAAAAGTATGCTATTTAATATAGTTTAAATCATCCAAATAGATTTATGCGGCGTATAGCCTCATTCTTTATATTATCAGCAATACTAATAAGCTGTGGCCTGCAAAAACCTGCACCTGTGCTGCTTAAAGGTGAAGAGTTTTATGGAAAAAGAGACCTAGAATATACAAGGGAATACCATTTAATTAGAGAGGATGTTGATTCTTCAATAAAAAAAGAAAATAGAAAAGCCGCCATAGATAAGGTATATAGAGATAACAATAAAGCGCAAAATGTGGAAATTAATGGGGTAAATTGTAAATTTGTAATGCCAGTTAAAGGTACTGTTATTTCAACTGCCTCCTCTGATGAAGTATGCAAAGATGGAGTAAAAATTGCTGCTCAAGGCGGAACAAATGTGGTTGCTTCTGCACCTGGTAAAGTGATATACGTAGGCAAAGGGCTGAGGTGGTATGGAAATTTAATTATAGTAGAACACAAAGATAATTATGTGACTGTGTACTCCTATTTAAAAAACATACACGTTGAAATTGGTGATAAAGTAAAACAGGGTCAAGTAATTGGATCTGCAGGTAAGTCAAGTACGCAGGATAAAGATCCGCAGATGTGCTTTACAATACGGCATAACGGTCAAGCGGTTGATCCTTTGAAGCATACGAACTGTAATTGAATTTGGATTTATATGAAATATGATTTTAAAAACGTTGAAAAATTTTATCAAGATAAGTGGAATTTTTCTGTAAGTAAGAATAGCAAGCAAGAGAAATGTTACGTATTGGAGATGTTTCCATATCCATCTGGTAAAATTCACATGGGACACCTGCGCAACTATGCAATAGGAGATGTGATAGCGCGTTATAAGAGAGCTTGCGGATTTGAGGTTTTGCATCCAATTGGCTGGGATGCATTTGGATTACCAGCTGAAAATGCAGCAAGGGACAACAACATTAATCCTGCGGCGTGGACGAAAGAGAATATAGATAATATGCATGCGCAGTTGAAATCTATAGGTCTTTCTTATAATTGGGAGCGTGAACTTTCCACATGTGAGCCTGACTATTACAAACACGAACAAACATTTTTCCTGGATTTTTTAAAGCAAGGACTTGCCTACCGAAAAGAGTCGTGGGTTAACTGGGATCCGGTAGACCAAACAGTGCTTGCAAATGAACAAGTAGTCGATGGAAAGGGGTGGCGGTCCGGCGCAGTTGTTGAAAAACGTAAGTTATCCCAATGGTTTTTAAAGATTACTGATTTCACCGAAGATTTACTCAAGTGTTTGCAAGATTTAAAAAACTGGCCAGAAAAAGTCAAAACAATGCAAGAGCGTTGGATAGGAAAATCCGAAGTGGTCACCATAGAGTTTGAAATAGTTGGTCTAAATAAGAAATTAAAGATTTTTACAACTTCTCCTCATACTTTGTTTGGAGCTTCTTTTCTTGCGGTAGCAGCAGAGCACCCTATTGTGCAGGATATCATGCTTCCAGATGCTCCTGAAGTTTTGTCATCCCAGTGCTTCAACACTGGGATCCAGCAAAAAGATGAATGGATTCCAGCGTCACGCGCTGGAATGACAATTGATGATATAAACACAAAGGGGGAAAATGACGAAAAATTTGGAATTTACACCGGACTGAACGTCAAACATCCATTTCTTGACAAGGAATTGCCGCTTTATATAGCAAATTTTGTATTGATGGAGCATGGAGAAGGTGCAATTTTTGGATGCCCTGCACATGATCAGCGTGATTTTGAATTTGCGCAGAAATATGATTTGCCGATTATTCCTGTAGTTCGTGAAGAGGGTGCACAAGTCATAGAGACCTTAAAAGAAGCATACACCGGCGATGGAGCGATGTTCAACTCCGAATTCTTAAACGGATTAACTATCAGCAAAGCAAAGGAAGTAGCCATTAAAAAGCTTGAAGAAAAAGGGATAGGCAAAAAAACGATAAACTATCGTTTACATGATTGGGGAATTTCAAGGCAACGTTATTGGGGATGCCCTATACCTATTATATATTGTAAAGATTGTGGTACTGTGCCAGTGCCAGAAAGAGACCTTCCTGTAGTTCTGCCAACGGATGTGGAATTTACCAGCGGTGGCAATCCGCTTGATAAACATCCAACATGGAAGTTTGTTGATTGCCCAAAATGCGGAAAGCAAGCAGAGCGTGAAACTGATACATTCGACACCTTTTTTGAATCTTCCTGGTATTTTGCTGCATTTTGTAGTGAAAATAAGTCTATCAATAAGGATGCGTGTGATCGTTTTATGCCTGTAGATTATTATATAGGTGGAATAGAACATGCGGTCTTGCACCTGCTTTACTCACGATTTTTCTGCCGCGCTTTAACCAAATATGGTTACCTCGATATTAAGGAACCTTTCTCTACTTTGATCACTCAAGGAATGGTCTGCCATGTAACTTACAAAGATGAGAATGGCAAATGGCTTTTTCCTGAAGAAGCAAAGGAATTGATGGCACAAGGTGCTGAGGTTCAAACTGGAAAAGTTGAGAAGATGAGTAAATCAAAAAAAAATACAGTTGACCCAAATTTTATCATAGAAAAGTACGGTTCTGATACTGCTCGCTTGTTCGTATTATCTGATACTCCTCCAGAGAAAGATATGGAATGGTCCGATGATGGCGTAGAAGGTTGTTCCCGCTATATAAATAAATTGTGGCGTATGGTAATGCAGCTAAGACCCGTGAACATGCGCTATGATAACGAAAGTGTTACAGGTAAACTTCTAGAATACAGAAAAAAAATACATAAACTCTTGCACGGGCTTACAGATGACTTGGAAAGCTGCAGATTGAACTGTGTAGTGGCAAAATTCCGTGAAATGACGAATTTAATAGCTGAAATAGATGTGAAAAATGGAAAATCTCTTATTGATGAAGGTATATGTATACTAATCAGAGTAATTGAGCCATTTATACCACACCTGGCTGAAAACTTATGGCAAGAAATAGGGGGCAAGGGTATGCTATATCTAAAGCCTTGGCCACAAGCTATCAAGTCATTACTGATTGATGATGTGGTAACTGTGGTAGTTCAGATCAATGGAAAATTGCGTACAACAATCGAGGTGGCAGTTGACTTATCTCAAGAAGAATTAAAGAAAATAGCAATAGACTCTGTGTCCAATAGGATTGATCAAAGCAAAGTTCATGCTGTATATGCTGTACCAAATAAGATAGTAAACATAGTTATATAAAAATCTGAGTAGCAATCCTTAATTTCATAGTTACACTTTTTTTGACACGTGGTTATACCTTTTTCAATATAAAGGATATATACTTGTGCATTATATATATTTTTTTTGTATGAGGAGTTATATGAAAATGAAGAGATTATGCACCTTAGCTGTATTACTCACTTCATCTCTAGCGAGTGTAGCTGATGATGTAGCGGCTAATTTAGAAGGTCAGTATTACGCAAGTTTAAACTTTGGTGCTGGATGGGGTGGCGGCTTTGTGATGAAACCTAGTGTCGTCTTTGGTTATAATTATGACAAAAACTCCAAATTTGAACTTGAGGTTCTCAGTAATGTTAAGTCATTAAAGAGCATAGGAGCTAGCTTATTGGCAAACTACCGCTTCTATCCTGACCTTGATATCGACCCTGTTAAACTATACGTTAGTGGAGGTTTAGGTGGATACCTCCAAATAGTACCTTTTGGCTTTGGTGGTGGTAGTACGGGTACCACCACTAGTAAATAAAGATGTTGGAACTCAAATTGGTAAAATAGATGTTGGAACTCAAACTGATGAAGCAAGGTGGTGATGCAGCTGGGGCTATAAGTGCAACTACAGTTTCACCTATTTATGCTAACAAAGCAGGGGGAGAAAAACCTGAAGGCCAGTCTGTAGCAGACAAAATACTGGGTTTATCTCCTACAAACTAAAGGTTGGTTTGATTATGAAATTACTCCACAGATAGTTGGTGCAGTTGGTATTACCGTAGGCGGGCAACTAAGTGGTTTTAAACCACCGATAAAAATACCAGATGCAACTTTAGAGGTAGGAATTCGTTATAATTTTTAGTATTAATTTTTAAAATATATATTTTTAGTATTTATGTAAAAAAGAGATTGAAAATGTACTTCTCGTATTTCTTTGTTATTTCTAGCATAATCAATTGGTGTTTTGTCGGATTTATCAGGTTGATCTATTTTCGCTCCGGCTTTCACTAATTCTTTCACTATTGCTACTTCTCCTAATTATGCATGCAAAGTGTAGAGGGGTGTGTTTGCCATGACGTTCCGCAACGTTTACATTCGCTCCTGAGCTTATTAGCTCTTTTACGGTTTCTAGGCGTTCTCCCATTACAGCTAGGCGCATTGGTACATAACCTCCCACATCTGCAGAATTTATATCAGCTCCTTTTTTGATCAATAACCTCACTGTTTTTGGATCGGAATTTCCCACTGCATAATGCAATGCCGTTCTTCCTTTTTTATCTTTTTTATTAATATCTTCAAATGGCTTATTAAATTCCTCTTTGTTTTTTGCATCGAATCTCATAATATGCCTCAACTGTTAAACCTATATAAAATCGCCTAATACGCAGTCAAAAAGCTCCAGCTTTATCATTCTTTTCTGCGATTTCTAAAGCTCTTTGGCTGTCTTTTAGCCCTTTATATCTTTTCCTCCATATCATCTAGTTCATTATTGACATC
>JAITUS010000036.1 GCA_031286185.1 Rickettsiales bacterium | reverse complement strand
GGCCTGATTTTTTCAAATTGCTCTCGACTTATACTGCTTGGATAACTTTTCCGCATAGACACCCCATTATTAATCTATGCTTATTTTACCTCATCTCTTCGAGATTTTAAACAGGTTCTTAGAATAAAGTGGGCTAAATAAGATGTAATGTGGTTGATTTGTTAACACTTTGCACGCTTTTAGGCGAGAAATAGATCATTTAAAGCCTTTTTGCTTGTTCCTCAGCCGGTCCCCTGAACAGATACACATAAAACAGCTATTTTTATAGCACCAATCCCTGCTCCCACTGGATCTATGCTCTTTTTTCCCTGGATTCCAGTGTCAAGCACTGGAATGACGTCAAAGGGGCTCATACATGTCAAGTTAACTTGACGCATATAAACTGTGTCAAGCTAGCTTCTTGCAGAAACTTCTTTATTTACTCTTTGTGTTTCCGTTTCATTCATTTGAGTACTAGGTTTAAGTGCTAAATATGTCGCACCACTAACTGCCAGTGCAGATGCTAGTACTATACCAACCATTGTCCAAATATCTAATCTAACTGTACGTTCAAGTGCAATAAATGCTATCAACCCAGCAGCAAGACCAAAGCCAACAGCAGCAGTATACGTTGGAGCTTTTGATTGTTCAGTTGGTTGTTTTTTAGCTTTTAGTTCTTTATTTTTCTTCTGTGACTGCTGAACTTCAGTGTCTTTAGCTGCCAAGTCTTTCTTTAAGTTTTCAACTTTAGCATTTGATGGTTGCTGTTTTAGTTCTGCTATTTCCTTATTTTTAGCTTCTAATTGTTCCTTTGACGTAACAACTTGGGTATTCAGTCTGTTTATTTGCTTGTTTTTTCTTTCTAACTCCATAGATAGCGCGTTTTCGTTCAGTGACTTTATAGTAAGATCTCTTCTTATTTCTTCCTTTTGCTCCCATAACTCGGTTGCTTGTTTTATTAATGCTTGATTTTCTTGTTCTAGTTGTTGAATTTGATCACGAGTTTCATTCAATTGAGTTTGCAATGCTTGTTTCTCCTCAGCTTGAGTCAATTGAGTTTGTAATTTTACTATGGGATGCTTAAACAACTCTAGCTCTCGAGATTCCGTGTTTCCGTCGAAACCTAACGTAGTTTTCATTTCTTGCACATCCTCAATATAATAAGATTTTTTACTTCGGTCTACAACAAAATTTATAGTTAGATACACATTGTCATTTTCCACTTCATTACCTTGTACCTCACCTTCTGATGAGACAATAGATGACATATCATCATCCTCCACTTCTTCTTGTGGGAAAGAACCAGTAACATATAGTTCTTTATCACTTAGCGTAAAACCCGCACAAAACTCCTGATCAATTACGTTACCATCCGTACCCACGTTTTTATACTTTTGAAATTCTTCATACTGGCTTTGTGGAATGATAAGCTGTATTAGCTCTTTGCCATTTTCATATTCGATAAACTGTATTGTGCCTTTTATTGCCATATAAACCTCAATAATTAAATTAATATTATACACACCATAAAATTTAAAGTCAAGTAATACTTATCATAACATACTCATAAAATTTTGGCGTAGCCGTCTTTACTTAGTTGTGTTAACTTAGAGCTCAAGATTGAGAAATATTTATGTTAGAAGAAAAATACAGCTTTAAAGAAATTGAAGCCAAGCACAACATATTGTGGGAAAACAGCAAAATTTATAAATGGAATGGTGAAGAGGATAACACTTTCACTATAGACACACCTCCACCGACGGTATCGGGGAAATTGCATATCGGTCATATATTTAGCTATTGCCACACAGACTTCATTGCAAGATTTCAGCGCATGCTTGGGAAAGATGTGTTTTATCCAATTGGGTTTGATGATAACGGGCTCCCCACCGAAAGATTGGTAGAACAAACCTATAAAACCCGTGCAAAGGAAGTTGGCAGAGAAAAATTTATAGAAATGTGCCATGAGGTTATTGAAAAATCAAAGCAGGAATTCAAGGAATTATTTAGATCAGTTGGCATTAGTTATGACTGGAGTTTGGAGTATCACACAATCAGCAAGGAAACTGTAACACTTTCTCAAATGTCATTTATTGACCTATATAACAAGGGGTATGCATACAGGAAAATGCAACCTATTCTTTGGGACCCGGTTGACAAAACCGCAATTGCGCAAGCAGAAATAGAGGATAAAGTCTTTGAGTCATCCTTAAACACGATAGTTTTTTCCACTGAAGAGAATGAGCAGATCAAAATTGCAACCACGCGCCCTGAGCTGCTTCCAGCAAGCGTTGCAGTTTTTTGCCATCCAGAGGATGCGCGCTACACTCATTTGATTGGAAAAACAACCATAGTGCCAATGACAGGGGCAAAAATTCCAATAATAGCTGATGATAAGGTCAAAATAGATAAAGGCACCGGACTGGTTATGTGCTGTACATTCGGTGATGAGCTCGACATATATTGGCAGCAAAAGCATAACTTGCCGATGAAGATTATCATCGATCAGGATGGGAGGATAAGTCTTCATGATGTCATTCCGCCACATGACGCTGGAATCTATGATGAGATAAATGGACTAAAGGTTAAAGAAGCAAGAAAGAGGATAATTGAAATCCTGAGTGAAAAGGGACTTTTTATAGAAAGTACTGACATTTCTCATTCTGTTAAGTATGCGGAAAGATCTGGTGCACCGCTTGAAATATTGCCTACTTATCAATGGTTTATCGAGACTTTAGAGGAAAAAGCTAAAGTGTTAGATAAAGTGAGAGAATGCAACTGGTATCCAAGCACTATGCGAAAACGCATGGAAGTGTGGATAGAAGGGCTAAATTGGGACTGGTGCATCTCAAGGCAGCGTTATTTTGGTGTGCCATTTCCAGTGTGGTATTCAAAACGTAAAGGAGAAGAAGGTAAAATCATTCTAGCTGAAGTGAAGGATCTGCCTATAGATCCACTTAAGGATTTGCCGACAGGGTATAGCAAAGAAGAAGTTATCCCGGATCAAGATGTGATGGACACTTGGGCCACAAGTGCGATTACTCCTCAGCTAAGTGCACTGGCAGTAAACAATGAGCTTCACTTACCGAATCATCGCTATGACAAGGTATTTCCTGCAGATCTGCGTAGCCAAAGCCATGAGATAATAAGAACTTGGGCTTTTTGTACAATTTTGAAGGCGCATTATCATGCAAACTCCCTGCCATGGAAAAATATCATGATCAGTGGTTGGTGTTTAGCTGATGATAAAAAAAAGATGAGTAAATCAAAAGGTAACGTCATCACTCCTAATGTAATACTTGATACTTATGGGGCTGATGTAGTGCGTTATTGGGCAGCAAACTCAAGGTTTGGAGTTGATACAGTTTACTCTGAAAATATATTCAGAATTGGCAAGCGCCTCGTTACAAAACTTTGGAATGCCAGCAAGTTTGTTTCCATGTTTATGGAAAAGCACCAAGTGGTGAGTATAAATTCCATCAGTGAGACGATGGATAAATGGATATTATCTAAGCTACACAAAGTGATAGAAAGAGCAACGAACAACCTGTTGCAATTTGAATACTGCGAAGCTTTGGGGGCAATAGAGGAATTTTTATGGAAAGATTTTTGTGATAATTACCTAGAGCTGGTGAAAAAACGTGCATATGGGGATGGGATAAACAGCGAAGCGAACTCGAGTGCGAAACAGGGTTTGACATATGCATTAAACGTTATTTTGCGGTTATTTGCACCTTTTTTGCCGTACATTACGGAAGAGATATACCACCAGTTGTATAGTTATAATTCTATACACAATCAAAGCAATTGGCCAAATAAGGAAGAACTTGTCTATGATAAGCATTCTGAAGAAATGGGGGATAATTCTGTGCAGATATTGAATCTCGTGAGAAAAATAAAGGCAGATAATAATGTGTCAGTTAAGCATTTGATAAAAAAATTGACGATAAAAGCGGACATACGAGAGGATAGGTTGAATCAATCCGCGCAGGATGATTTGCAAACGGTTTGCAATGCTGAAGTAATACAGTGGAGTGAGGATGTAACAGGATTTGGAACTGAAAATGGAAAATTTACTGTAGGCGCAGAGTTATAATAAGCATTTTCTTCCGCAGGTAAGAGAATTTTAACAAGAATACACAACCATTATTGCCTTTTTATGGGAAGAATAATGAGTAACTTATTTAAAAAAGCTAATGTACCTTATCTTGTAACCAGTTCTTTGGCTACTCTTACATTAATTTCATCCTTGGTGTTTGCTGTAACTCCTCAAGTACCTTTCCCTCTAATTCTTGCTTTGGCTACGTTGTCTGTTTTGGTGATTGCACTTTCGTGTAGAGCAATTAGTAGTAATAAGAGAATGGAGGTTGAGAGAAGTAAATTTGCTGAAAAAGAGCAAAGGTTAGAAAATAAAATATCTTTAGAAAAAGAAGCTGGAGAAGCTGCAAGTAGACAAGCGGAGGAATTAAAGGACCAATTAAATGAATTAACGAAAGAGAAGCAAGGTTTAGAAAGCAAAATTGAAAGGTTAAGTGGGAAAATAGGTCAGTTAAAGATACAGTTAGAATCAGAAGAAGAACTATATGATAAGCCGGAAGAGAAAGGGGGAGATAAAAATGAAGAGTTAGAAAAAAATAACAAAAGAAATAGAGTATCTAAAGTCATGCCTCAATATGACAAGTAAAAGTGTTGATTTACATAAACAAAACGAAAAGCACTTATCTGAAAATTCTAATATTGATAGAGTTCTTTTTGATCAATTTCTAAAAGTGGAAAAGAAGCACAGTGAAAATATTAACAAGTTAGAGGAAACGCTAAACATACTGGAACAAATTTTATTAGAACCTGTTTAAAATCTTCGTAATTAGGAGAGAAATGAAGGAGAGAACAATCATCTGTAAGCTAGTGTTGAGTTTCCGCTCGCAATTTTTCCACAATCG
>JAITUS010000018.1 GCA_031286185.1 Rickettsiales bacterium | reverse complement strand
TAAATTTTTTAATATAATTGCAATTCAAGATGAGGCTTGGGTTCGTAGGCCAATACATCCGAAATAAAAAGATTGAATATTTGTAAGAAATAGCATATAATTTTAATGCTTTTTAAGGTTTTTCTTATGGCTTTTTCAAAATTTCTTGACGCGTGCAATGATTATGCCTTTAAAAGAATATTTGGTACTGAAAAGAATAAAGATATTCTTATTCATTTCTTAAATGATATTTTAGGCTTTACTGGCTTAGCTGCAATTCAGGACGTTGAATTCTAGCTACCATTTCGGACCCTGAAATTGCCGCTAAAAAGCGGAGTATTGTCGATGTTCTTCGTAAGGACTCTTAAGGCTCCAGATATATTATAGAAATGCAGTTTACTAAGACCAAAGGCTTCGAAAAGCGTGCTCAATATTATGCTGCTAAAGCCTACTCAAGTCGAGCTGATCAAGGCGATGAGTATCATAACCTCAAGGAAATTATCTTTATAGCTGTTGCCGATTGTATTATTTTTCCAGACAAGGCTGAGTACAAATCAAATCATACTATTTGTGATGAGAATACTAATGAACATGACTTAAAGGACTTCTATTTCGTATTCATTGAACTACCAAAATTTACAAAAACGAAAGAAGATCAGCTGGAAAATATAGTAGAAAAATGGTGTTATTTTTTTTCGATATGCAGCAGAAACAAGGGAAGAAGGCCTAGATGAAATAGTTGGTAGTGACGTAATAATAAAACGAGTATATGAAGAGATGAATAAGTTCAATTGGTCAGAAGAAGAATTACTAGCATATGAGCAAAGAAAAAAAACGTCTAATGGATGAGATAGCTGCTTTCGCTCAAAATTTGATGAGGGTGTTAAGGTTGGAGAAGAAAGAGGCAGACAGAAGGCATCCTTATCGGCCATGAAAAAGGCAGAGCGGAAGGTATCCAAGTTGGTGAAGAAAAGGGCAGAAAAGAAAGAGAAATTGAAGTTGCAAAAAACCTACTTAAGGCTGGCATCTCCATTGATGTTATTTCTCAGACAACTGGCCTCTCTAAAACTGAAATTTCATAACTTAAAGAAATAGCCTAATGCCCTGGCGATCTTTTCATTTGGTTGTCTACTGTCATACCTCTTAAATAAGATTCAGGCTTATCAGTAGCTTCTGGTAATTAACTTTCCTGCTGACTATTGTTGCTAGAGGTGAAAAAACGTTTTATTGATTGTTTTAAAGAAAGTTTAGAATTACGTGTTTGCTCCGCTTCTTCAATTTCACGGTTTGAACCTTCAAAAGGAATGAACCTGGTTGCTTGTATCATTTCTTCTATGTTTTCGCTATTTTTCAAGTTATCAAGATATTCTCTCGCTGTCATATTCACTTCTTTTTTGTCTAGGTGATCTTGGAATTTTTTGCTACTCAAATTCATATCAGCACTTATCAGTAACGGTACGCCACCTTCCACATCAATTTTAGTGCCAAAATCATATAACTGTACTCTGGATAACTCTTAATCTCAATAAGACCAAGCTCCTTATCTTGCTCTGCTAAAAGTTGACGCTCTGTTTTAATTTCTTTTGTGAGAATTTGCTTATCCTCATCAGATAGTGAGTTATTAGCTTTATTAACATCAAAGTGTTCAATATAAAAACACTCAATAAAACCTTCATCATAACCGACAAACTTTAATGCTTTCTCTAAAATTGTTATGAGTCGTTGTGTGTTCTTTAAACCAGGAATAAATGCTATATTACTATCAAAATAAGCATAATCATCCCCGAGTCTATAAATAGCAACAACATGATCACTTGTGCATAAATGAATAGCAAAATTACCTTCAATTTCAACTATATAACTTGATAAATTATCAGATGTCTTGTAACCCTTATCATACACTAAGTTTAAAGGTAGACTATGTGTGAAAAAACCTAGCTGTTGTTTAAAGTTACCAAGTAATTTACTTAAAGCAAAAACTTCTTCTTTCTCCCTTTCAGATGTTTGTTTACCCTGCGCTATACGTTCATAAATTTCAGCTGAAGTCTCTAAGTTACTTAAAAATGATTTATCATCCTGTAAAAATAAAGCTTGAGATAAGCCACGTGTGATTGTAGCACATTCACCCCTCACTTTAATTCCACGCTTTTTAAACGAAGGTAAGTGAAGACCTTGCCTTACTAACTTGATTGATGCACTGTGAATATTAAACACTTCTTGATAAAATCTAAAAACCTCATTGTATTTACCTAACTTATTAAGCACTATTGCTATATAATAACAAGTTCCTAAAGTATCAGAGTGATCAGGATCTAATTTGATTTTTCGAGTATTGAATACTTCCTGACAAATTTGCAAAGCCTTTTTATATCTGCTTTGGTTGGCAAGCACTACTGCTATTTTATGACGAGTCCTTAAAGTATCAGGATGATCAGTACCTAAAATGGCTTTCTCTTACCGAACACCTCTGTATAAATTTGCAAGGCCTTTTCGTATTTACCTTGGTTATAAAGTACCTCTGCAATATTATGCTGAGCTCTTAGAACCTGTTTAAAATCTTCGTAATAGGAGAGAAATGAAGGAGAGAACAATCATCTGTAAGCTAGTGTTGAGTTTCCGCTCGCAATTTTTCCACAATCGTCTGCATTTTTCTAAC
>JAITUS010000154.1 GCA_031286185.1 Rickettsiales bacterium | reverse complement strand
CCTGATTTTTTCAAATTGCTCTCGACTTATACTGCTTGGATAACTTTTCCGCATAGACACCTCATTATTAATCTATGCTTATTTTACCTCATCTCTTCGAGATTTTAAACAGATTCTTAGACGATAAGTACCTTTCTGGTATCAACTTAGACGACTTACACGATGGAACCAACCCTGTAATGAATCAAGATAATTCCATTATTAATCTAGCAATGAACTTTGGCGTGGGTGATCTAGGGAATTTAGTAAAAAGTTTAGACAAATTTGGCACTTCAACTGTGATTTCAAGCCCTAGAGTACATGCCATAAATAATCAGCAAGCGATGATTTCTTTCACTAAAAATCACGTTTATTTTACCTCTGATATACAAAAAAATTCCAATCATACCTTAGTTACCAAAATGAATAGTGTTCCAATAGGGGTTGTGTTAATAATCTATCCAAGCATCAATGTTGATACTAGTGAAATATTCATGGATATACATCCAACCTTATCGAGAATTAACGGCTACACTAAAGACCCAAATATAGAATACATCGCGCAGCGGAGTAAAACAAAACTGAATAGTAACATTCCAGTTATTGAAATTAGGGAAATGAATTCTATGTTAAAAATCAAGAGTGGTGAAGTTGTGGTAATTGGCGGACTTATAGAGCATAGAGAAGATAAGCAAAGCTTTAAAGCTACATTGCATCAGAAGTCAAAAAGGCTAGCGGATAACATGAGAACGGTAGAAACCGTCATCTTTTTAAAAGCAACAATTGTACCAACGTTCGGTTTGTTAGATAAAAAGGACGAGAATTTATATATATTAACTAAAAACTAAATATCAAACCGATTTCAATATTATGAGTTGATATGTCATCTGCAACGGGTATTGGAATACTGAAGTAACGATAACCAAGGAAGGCTTTGACTTCCGGAATTATTGAATAATTAACACCAAGTTTCACTTGATAAGCAAACCAAGGAACATTCAATGGCATTGAGTTTTTAGGTGACCCATTAACCTTTTTTAATCTAAAAACTGTTGGTCCTATACCAAGACCGATATACGGAGCAAATTGTGTATCCTGAATACTAGGATTATAATAGAAGTTTAACAAAAATGCGAATATACTGACTGATTTATCAAATACTGGTAGAGGGTTATCACTTTTAATATTGGCCCAAGAATACATAGTTTCAAAATCAATTCGGCCATCTTCTCTAGCATGGTAACCTAAAGATATGCTGCTGAGCCACTGGAAATCAATTTTACCATCAAATTGCTGTATACTCTTAATTTCATCTTCCACTATATTTTTTACTATAGGGTTTTTAACTAAAGTGAGAACTCTTTCTCCGATTGCTTTTATGCCATTCATAAATATCTCTGAGTTATCGTGATATATCTTGCCACTGTTGGCGCTAATATAGAAATTAAGTCTTTTGTCTTTAACTGATGTAGCTTCTTTTTCATCATATTTTCTAGATTTATGGCATACAAATTTGTCTGCAAGCATTAGATCTTCGACGTCACCTGCATTAGCCTGAACGGAAAAAAAGCTAATACATAAGATTATCAATGCATCAAAAACAGTAGATCTTTTCATCATAAGCAAGTTTACAGTACCTTTCTCACATCAAGAAATTAAGAAAGAACACTTCCAATTAAATAACCACTCTCCATTTCTATAATGTTAGCTCTTACGATACTTTTAGCCTGAACCTCTGATGAAAGCTTTATTAGTGCAAAATTTTCTGCCCTGCCGATATTATTTTGCTCAACTAAAATGCTTTGTTTAGTGCCGATCAAAGATTGATAAAAGTTACTCATCATTTCTTTACTTATTTCCCTTAAGTTTTTTACCCTTTCTTTACGCACATTCTCTGGCACTTGAGGCATTCGTGCAGCAGGCGTGTTCTTTCGCTTTGAATATGGAAAAGCATGTAGGTAAACTATGTTCGTTTCCTTTAGTAGATTAACAGTATTTTGAAACATTTCATCAGTTTCCGTTGGAAATCCAGCAATAATATCAGCACCAAACGCTATATTAGGCCTCAAGCCCCTTACTTTATGACAAAATTCTATCACTTGTTCTCTACTGTGACGACGTTTCATCCTTTTTAGGATTAAATTATTACCAGATTGTAAACTTAAGTGTAAATGTGGCATAAATCTTGATTCGTTAACTATTAAGCTCATTAACTCGTCGTCAATTTCAGCAACATCAATGGAAGAAAGCCTAAGTCTCTTCAATTCCGGTACATCCTTTAAAACTCTTCTGATCATTGAACCAAGTGAAGGTTTGCCAAACAAATCTGTACCAAAATCAGTAATATCAACACCTGTAAACACTACTTCTTGATAACCATTTGCTACGAAAATCTTGATTTGCTCTATAATATTGTTTATTGGTACAGATCGGTTGTTTCCTCTTGCTTCAGTAATTGAGCAAAATGTACAGCTATGGTTACAGCCATTTTGGACTTCAATAAATGCTCTTGATTTATCTTCAAGCTTATTAATTAAAATAGATTCTGATTTGCTTGCTTGATTATCGCTGACTAATATTTTGTTATTATTTAGCAAATAATTTTCAGTCTTTAGCTTATCTTGATTGCCCAGCACTTTGCTTACACCAGGAATGTTACTGTACGATTTAGGATCTAATTGAACGGCACAGCCAACTACAATAATTTCTTTACTTGGATCATTTTTATGAATCTTACGTATTTTTTGTTTCACCTGGCGTTCTGCTTCATTTGTTACTGCACAACTGTGCACTACAACGACATTTTTTCTCTCTGCTTTTCTTAGTGCTTCTTTAATTAACTCACTTTCATAAAAATTTAAACGACAGCCAAATGTTACTACTTCATTCATGCTAGACTTCAATCGATTTTATAATTTAATTATTATATCAAACATTCAAGTAAAGTCATTAAGCCTCTTATGACCAGGCTCAGAAACGTGAGAATGATTTGCCTCAAGCAAAAATTTGATGAAGGTAGAAAGGTGAGAGAGATTGAAATAGCAAAAACCTACTTAAAGCTGATGTATATCAACTCAGTAGCTGAATTCACTCAGCAACTGCAGCTAAGTCGATAAGACAACCTGAAAGTTACACTAACTTTTGAATCTGCCATAAGTTTTACCAAAGTCTACTACTATACTGAGTATACAGGATTTTTTTAATTTTTCAATAAAGAAAGTGTGTAACTGCGTCAACTTAGTATATACTAAAACCAGCTTAAGGAATATTAACCCAGAAAAATCGCACCAACTTGCGTTGCTGCATTTGAAGCTACTTATTCTTTACAGAAAAAGTTTTATAGTATAGCAGGTGAGACTAGGGAAGTCAACTTTTTTTTCTTGTAAACGTTCTTTCTATATTTATTGAAACAACAGTTACTAGATATTTTATAACATTTATGTATATGACGCAGCATTTACCCACTTTTATATCCTTTTAATTCATAACTTTACCACGGGTAGACGTTCTGCTATAGCTTTTTCGATTGTTTCCTTTTCTTTTTTGGGGACCTTTGGTAGCTATCTGTGATTTTGATATTTCGCCCACACCTAAAGAGCCTCTATAATACCCATTGAAATGCGAATAAATGTATACTTGGTTATAATTGCAACAAACAACCCTATATCTTCTGCAATAAGATTGCATTCAAAGCCCTATATCGATCCTTTAAATGTTTTTCTTAGAACCTGTTTAAAATCTCGAAGAGATGAGGTAAAATAAGCATAGATTAATAATGAGGTGTCTATGCGGAAAAGTTATCCAAGCAGTATAAGTCGAGAGCAATTTGAAAAAA
>JAITUS010000152.1 GCA_031286185.1 Rickettsiales bacterium | reverse complement strand
GATTTTTTCAAATTGCTCTCGACTTATACTGCTTGGATAACTTTTCCGCATAGACACCTCATTATTAATCTATGCTTATTTTACCTCATCTCTTCGAGATTTTAAACAGGTTCTAAGAAGTCTGGAAAAGCAATGCCTTCTCCTCAAGGTGGCCGTGATAAGCTAGTCAACTTGGAAGAAGAGGGACATGACCTTTATAGCGCAAAATCTTCAAATAATCAAGAAAGTTCAAATCCATTTATCCCACCTTTGAGCAAGGTGAAACTAAGTGTAAGTGAAAGTATAAAATTGGAACGGTTTTTGAAAGTAATAAAGAAAGTGGAAACCGCAAGTGAACTGGACAAGGTGGTATATGCGGCATTAGATGCTGGAGTAAGGATAAATGTATGTCGTAGGGGACAGAGGAGTTTTGTCGATACTGTGGTATCGAAAATGCTTTTGATGCAATGCCCAAAAGATACGCAGGAAATTATAATAGAAGAGTTGCTGCTGAAGGGTGCAATGTTTAGTTACGATCTATTGCAGGATAAGCGAGTAAGTGAAGTTTATAACAAATTGAGACCAGAAGTGCAGCCAAAAATAGAAAAGCGGCTTCAGGAGCTGAGAGAAGTCGGTGAAAATGCCCTTGAAAATGAGGGGAGCGTAGAAGAAGTAGGAATAGAGAAAAAACATTTTTTATGAAATTTTCTGAGAATAGCGAGATAACTGTTGCAAAAGTAATAGAAGGTGCAAGAGATTTAGGTCTAAATACAGGAGAGGTAAAATTAGGAGGTGACATTATAAAGATTGGCAATAGTGAAGTTGAAATCAGAAGCGGGGAAGGAGGTGAAAGAGACTATATCGATATGGCAGACAATAGTGCCTTTGAGATAACATTTCCTACAAGTATTGGTAGGCTAAGAATTGTAGTACATCATAATGCAGAAAATGACCTTCAAGTACAGGTTAGAGTAGTAGATACAGAAATGTGGGCTGAACTACAAAAAAGAGGTGAAACTGTAGGGAAAAACTGCCTCTTTGGAGGAAAGACGGTAAAAGAAGTGATAGAGAAAGGAGGTTTCATAAAACATGGCAGATGGAGCGAAGGGAAGGCCGCAAAAGAAATAAAGGCGGTTAGTAATAATGGCCAAAGTGAAACAATATCATGGGTGGATAAGTCATGTAGAAGTAGTAGTAGTCAAGAAAACTCTAGATGAGATAAATAATGAGAGAGGGATTCCCTTCCTCGTTTACAGCCAACCTATAGCGACAAAATTTTACTAAGGTTCCGGAGTGTCGGAGCACTGGGATGACAGGAGGAGGGGTGCTGGAATGACACTATTGTTGACTGGCAAAACGGTATCTTTATTTGTCCTATTACCATTGGTATTAGCAGTTATTAGTGGCGTGTGCAAAAATATTGAGTATTAAAAGCTTTTAAAGTACAGTAACAATGTTAGTAATAGCACAATGTATGCATGATATAGAGTATATACGCAAAAACCCTGAGGAATTCGGGAAAGCGATGAGGAGCAGGGGAATTAAAAATTTTACTGTGGAAGAAATATTGGAAATCGATCATGAGAAAAGGTCATTAACCACTAAACTGCAAGATTTGAATAGGAAGCGCAATGAAATCACAGAAGAGATAAAGAAGCTCAAAATGAGCAAGAGCCCCTGTGAAAATGAGGTAGAAGCGTCAAAAAACGTAACAAATGAGATAGAAGCAATCAGCTTAAAAGAACAAACAGAGAAAGATAATTTAATGAGTATCCTATCTAACTTACCAAATATCCCTGCACAAAACGTGCCAATAGGTGAAGATGAGAGCTCCAATGTAGAGGTTAGAAAATATGGAGAGAGAAGAAAATTTGGTTTTGTGCCAAAGTCTCATTATGAGCTCGGAGAGGGGTTGGATTCAATGGATTTTGAGCAAGCAGCAAAAATCTCTGGGTCAAGGTTTGCGGTATTGAAAGGACGGTTAGCTAAGCTTGGACGAGCATTAGTAAATTTTATGCTTGAAATGCATGTTAATGAATTTGGCTATACTGAGGTGTATCATCCGGCTTTGGTAAAGAATGAAGCAATGTATAATGTTGGTCAGCTACCGAAATTTTCTGATGATTCATATTTAACTACCGACGAATTGAGATTGATTCCCACAAGTGAAGTGGTTTTGACAAATTTGGTTGCTGATAAAATAATAGAAGAAAAAGAACTGCCAGTTCGTTTTACTGCATATTCGGAGTGTTTTCGTAAGGAGGCCGGTAGCGCAGGACGAGACACGAGAGGCATGGTAAGGCAACATCAATTTTGTAAAGTGGAATTGGTGAGTATCGCAACTGAAAACCAATCAAATGATGAACTTGAGCGCATGACAAGTGTTGCTGAAGAGATATTAAAACAATTGGAATTGCCATATAGGGTGATGCTGCTATGCAGTGGTGATATGGGCTTCGCCGCACAAAAAACTTATGACATAGAGGTGTGGTTGCCTGAGCAAAATAAATATAGAGAGATATCAAGTTGCTCAAATTGCGGTGCATTTCAGGCAAGAAGAATGAACACTAAATATTCTTCAGAAGCTGATAAAAAGGTGAAAAAATATGTTCACACTTTAAACGGCTCAGCTTTAGCTATAGGAAGAACAATTATTGCCATAATGGAAAATTATCAAAATCCTGACGGGTCGATTACAATACCAAACGTGTTGCAAAAATATATGAGTAATGATACTGTTATAAGCAAATAATAGTTTTAACATACAAAAACGAGGAAATTAAAAGATGAAGGTTCTGGTTATAGGTTCTGGTGGGCGTGAGCATGCTTTACTTTGGGCTCTAAAAAAATCTCCTATCTTAACTGGGTTATATATCACTCCTGGCCGCCGAGCTATGGAAAATCTTGGGGTTCTTGTGGATATAAATATCCGAAACTCAATTGATATTACACAATTTTGCAAGAGAGAAAATATAGAATTAGCTGTTATTGGTCCAGAGCAACCAATAATTGATGGGCTTGCTGACAACCTAGTTGCAGAGGGAATAAATGTTTTTGCTCCAAGTCGAGCAGCTGCAAAGCTTGAAGCATCAAAGTCTTTCACCAAGGGATTATGTAAACAATATGGCATACCAACTGCCAAGTATGAGTGTTTTGTTGATGAGGAATTGGCTAAAAACTTTGTACGCAGCAATAAAATAAAATTTCCACTCGTAGTGAAAGCAAATGGAATTGCAGCAGGGAAAGGCGTAATAATATGCAACACAGAAAATGAAGCTTTTTTGGCGATAGATTCAATGTTGGTAGAGAAAAATTTTGGTGAATCAGGCGAAGAGATAGTCATAGAAGAATTTTTAGTTGGAGAGGAAGTAAGCTTTTTTGCTCTTGTTGACGGGTTGAAAGTGGCAACCCTTGGGTGTGCAAAGGATTATAAAAGAGCTAATGAAAACAATGAAGGTCAAAATACTGGAGGTATGGGGGCATACTCATCACCTTCAATTATAAGTAAGGATATGGAACAAAAAATTATCCAAAGAATAATATATCCGACAATTCAAGCACTGACTAATATGGGGACGCCTTATAAAGGAGTGCTCTTTGCTGGTTTAATGATTTGCAAGGATAGCCCTAAACTTCTTGAGTATAATGTTAGATTCGGTGACCCGGAGATACAATCTATTTTGCCTAGATTTGATGAAAATTATGACTTATTAAAATTAATGTTATCAGTTGCAGAAGGAAAGTTGAGTGCCAAGATGGCGGAGCTCAGTAACAAATCTACAGTTTGTGTAGTTGTTGCAAGTAAGGGTTATCCAGGTGATTATAAAACGGGAGAAATAATCAGAGGATTGGATAAAATTGAGAGCATTCCCGGTATACTGGTATTTCATGCTGGTACTCAGTTGGATGAAAGCGGTAACTTAGTTTCCGATGGCGGAAGAGTGCTCAATATAGTAGGGGAAGGGAGCAGTGTAGAAGAAGCTAAAAGTAAAGTGTACTCGGCATTAAACTTTTTAGAATGGCCAGGGGGTTTCTTCAGATACGATATTGGTAGTTAGCATTAGCTACCTAAGTGTTAGGTTTAAGTCGTCCTTCTTAAAGATATTTTAGTATACTAAATGTATTATTTGGTAATAATAGAACTGGGGGATTTATGGAAACGTCTGAATTAACTTTACTCGACTTGCAGAACTTTTTTGAAAAGTTAAAAGTGTATGCGTGTAGTGAAGTAGAAAAATGTGTAGATGAAAAGGCAAAAGAAATTAAAGACAAGGACAAGGTAGCAACATATATAACAAACAAAGTGTTAAATAATATGGTGGGTAATAAACCGTTAGATGCGTCCAAAGTAGATGAGCTTAAAGCAGGTAAGCCTAAAAGGGTAGTTAAGAATAAATATACTAAAGTGCAAAACAGAGAGGTCATCAAAGCTCTATTTATAGGGAAAATACTTGTATGGAATCGCCCAGATAGCGGACAGAAATACGAGATTAAAGTTGAGGGAGTGGACAAGTTTGTAGACAACAAAACTGGAAAAGTGATTGAGGCTAAGTCTCTATCCGGAGCGTGTATAGCATTGGTTGGTGGTGGAAGTTATAGTGGTTGGGAAGAATTGAAAGTATGTCTTGACCCTAAAGAGGGGCTGCAACCCCTGAAGTACCACCGCAAAAAATTTCTGTCAGCTCAAAATAGTAACATTTTCACCATACATTAAAGCGTTTAAAGAGGTCTTAGTTTACTTGCCCCACTATTTTCTTTATTATCAGACATTGCTTTAAATAATATGGAGGAGTACATTGTCAGCAATTGCTATTATTGATTTTGGTTCACAGTTTACACAGCTTATCTCAAGACAAATAAGGGAAATGAGCGTTTATTGTGAGATATTCCCAAGCAACATCGGTTTTGAAACAATATCGAAGTTCAATGGGTTTATTTTCTCTGGAGGACCACAATTTGTAAATGACAGTTGTACTGAGGCAAGTGAAGTAGTGCATGAAATTATAAAACTTAATGAGGCAACAAACGTTCCTATACTTGGGATATGCTACGGGCAGCAACTCATTTGTCATTATTTTGGGGCAAAAGTAAAAAAGGAATTCAAACAAGAATTTGGTAGAACTAAGATCAAAATACTAAAAGAGTCTCCCATTATAAAAGATACGTGGGAAGTCAATTCCGAAGTGGATGTGCTGATGAATCACGCAGACAGTGTTGAAACTACACCGCAGGGATTTACTGTTATTGCATCGGGTGTGATAAATCAAACAATCGCAATAATTGCCAACGAACAGCGGAAGATTTACTGTACTCAATTTCATCCTGAAGTTAAGCCTACAGCAAATGGTAGTAAGTTGCTCTCTAATTTCTTGGATATTGCAAATTGTGAAAGAGACTGGACAATGAAGTCACTTGTTGAAAAGCAGAAGGAAAAAATTAAAGATTTAATAGGGAAGAGAAAGGTAATTGCCGCAGTAAGTGGCGGTGTTGATTCAAGTGTTGCAGCAACTCTCACGTATAAAGCTATAGGAAAACAATTGAACTGTATTTTTATCGACACTGGGTTATTACGCAAAGACCAAACCATTGCTATGTTGAAAGAGATTCCGATAAACTACGTTGACAGATCAAACTTATTTTTGAGCAAGTTAAAGGGAATAACTGATCCGGAAGAAAAGCGAAAGATTATCGGCAACACTTTCATTGAAGTGTTTGAAGAAGAGGCGAAAAAAATAGGTGATGTGGATTTTTTAATGCAAGGCACCATCTACTCCGATGTAGTTGAGTCAGGGCACGCTTCAGGGAATGCTAGTACAATTAAGTCTCATCACAATGTTGGTGGATTGCCGGAAAAGATGAATCTAAAGCTAGTGGAGCCTTTACGCTACCTCTTTAAAGATGAAGTAAGGCTGCTTGGAAAAGAAATTGGTCTTTCAGACGGGATAATATTTCAACATCCGTTTCCTGGACCTGGACTTGCAGTGAGGATCATAGGTGAAGTAGATGAAGAAGGGGTGCGAATATTGCAAGAGGTAGATGAAATATATATCAATACAATGAAAAATTACGATCTGTATGATAAGATATGGCAGGCTTTTGCTGTACTGTTGCCAATAAAAACTGTGGGGGTTATGGGAGATAATCGTACATATGGGTATGTTTGTGCTTTGAGAGCTGTAACATCGTCTGACGGTATGACGGCTGATGCATTTCCATTTGAGAATAAGAGTCAACATTCATTAGTATTTTGGGATTTTCTGCAGAACGTTAGCAGCATAATCGTTAATAACGTTTCCAGAGTAAATAGAGTTGTATATGACTTAACTTCCAAACCACCAGCAACTATTGAGTGGGAGTAATCATGAGCCAGTGCTCCGACACTGGTTTTCTAAGTCACAAGAGCTGTAAAAACTACTGACAAATTCTTTTAACACCCTTATCATAGTACTGAAGCTATTTATTTAACTTCCCAATCTGTGCAGTGGATTGTACAGTCCAGTTTCCTGCTAGTTTTATTATTACAAAATTAATATCTCTAACCTTATAATTTTATTAGTTAATAGGTTTAGAGGTAAAAAAATGAGCACTACAGTAGAAAAAAATAATCCAAAAATTTTTCCTAAAAATGAAGGAAAGATTAACTCAAAAGGCATGGTTGCTCCACCTGTTCTTCCGAAGTCTCACCAAACTAAATTTGCTGGAATAAAAGCAATTTTTGAGCAAAATGCGTCTCATTCTCAAGTAAATGATAGTAATACAGTGAGTAGCAATCTTGGAAAAACATTTGGTCCGACAATGCGAAAACTTATGGAAGATGGCGATATTAACATTCATGTAAGCGCTAGCACTCCCAGCAAACAACGCCACAACTCGGGGGATAGTGGTATATCTTCATGCAGTGATGTTAGTGGTCACACTTCTGATGATGAAGATAGAGTGATAGAAAATATCAATGCATTTGATCAGGATAACCATCAGAAAAGCTCTGATTTACATCGAGTACAAGCAACTGATGAATTAGAGACCATAAAATTTCTCAAAACACTAAGCAAGGAAGAAAGAGAGAATTTTGGTTTTTCTCCCAAGCAATCAGATGGTGAGAAAATTCAAAGTCAGTCATTATCTGGGGAGGATACGTTTCCAAAACTACCAGCATGTGCATATACAGCGCTGTTTCCAAAACCATCAAAAGAGAAAATAAACGAACTTCTAGGCAAAAATAGCTACAAAGCTTTAACTTCTACACCAGCTCAAAGTACTGGTAGAAAAAGCACTCCTATTTGGGGTCCACTTAACCATAATACAGTTTGCATAGGTAAGAAGCCATTCAATTTGGAAAATAGCATGTCAAGTAACTCGTCCTCATGTAGTGAAAAAAGCAATATTTCAGATATAAGCGATAAGTCTAATAATTCAAACATTGTTAGATGTAATATTACTAGAAGTAACAATAAAAAAGACTTTCGTAAACCTGATGCTACGCATAATGACAAACCTACGGGTAAAAAATTATCTAACGTTAACGTAAAAGAATTAATTAGAAAGTTTGAACAAAATAATGAAATAATAAAAGGACGTTAATCAAATGTTACCCTATCTCTGCATATGTAAAGGTAGGGTATCTTTTTAAAACATCATATCCTTTATAGCTTTGTTAATTTTTGATTCTTTCCCTGCAAAGGCAGTTTCTGGAGAGACTTTGAGTCTCTCCCATTCTTCTTGACCATTTGTGCGAGCTAGAATTAAAGATTTATATTCATTTTCAATTTTTTCTGATGCCTTCTGATACGAAAAATCTAGTTTCTCACACACATCGATATCTATTGACTGTAGTATTACCAAAAATGAAAACAAATTTGGAGCGGGTAATTCTTCCTTTGTGTAATTCAAAAGACATAGTTCTATTTTTTTTACACAGTATTTTATTGTTTCTAACGATAGTGAAAGACTTTCTGCATAGAATATAAGACTATCTATAATTGAGCTTTTTGATTTTTTCGGTAGTTTGATATTTTGAAACAATACTTTTGTAAATTTCTTTATCGGTTGTTTTGGCAAATGTAAGGAGAGATCAGTAAAAGACTTTATAAGTTAAAATTTGATCCAAGTACTGTACTAATAGCTTTATATACATTACTCTTATCTCTACTGACAGAAACGATAAAGACGAGCCCCCTCTATATCAAGCATATATTTTATAGATTCCAAAAAATCAACAATGAATTTAGGATGGTATATATCAAGGTCATCCACCATTACATAGATGTTTTTGTCTTCTCTAATTCTATTAACTACTTTTTACTAATTGTGTTTTAAAGTCCTCAATGTTTTCTTCTCTTCTCTGAAGAATGTTTAATTCCCTCAGCACAGCGCCAATGTCCTTTTTATCGGCCTCTTTTGTGGCTTCGAGCAATACAGAAAGCATAGCAAGTGGGGATTTACTAATTAATTTTCCCAGTGTGTTTAAAGAAAATAGCTCCTGATTTATGTTTTTAAACTGTTGTATAACGCCTCTTTTTACTTCATATGATGCAAATAAATCCTCAAATAAGAAATTTTAAAAAAGGGTAGTGGTTGATCCAATGCGTTGATATCCCATGCGCTATAATAAGCTGCAATTTCGTTTTGTTGCTTTAACTCTTTTACCCACTCTTTCAGAAAAAACGTCTTGCCCCATCCGTTGTATCCTTCTAAAGATATCATTGTAAAAGACTGATCGATTGTTTTAACTATAGTGCTGAACTTGCCTAAAAATTGCTTATAGTTTAGGAGGTCATTTCCCCACGCCACCACCTTAGATGGCAACACTGCTTCTTTTTTTCTGGAGGTTATTAGCAATATAAATTTTCTTAGAACCTGTTTAAAATCTCGAAGAGATGAGGTAAAATAAGCATAGATTAATAATGAGGTGTCTATGCGGAAAAGTTATCCAAGCAGTATAAGTCGAGAGCAATTTGAAAAAA
>JAITUS010000142.1 GCA_031286185.1 Rickettsiales bacterium | reverse complement strand
AGTGGGCTAAATAAGATGTAATGTGGTTGATTTGTTAACACTTTGCACGCTTTTAGGCGAAAAATAGATCATTTAAAGCCTTTTTGCTTGTTCCTCAGCCGGTCCCCTGAACAGATACTGAGAAATTACTATTAAAGGAAAAATTTCACCAATCAATTTTTTTATCTCTTGGTTTAATTTGCAATACAGATATTAAACTGATTAATGCACAGGCAGTAAGATAAATGCCTGCTACAAGTTTTGTTTCAGTTTTTTCTATCAGCCACATGCATATAGAGGGAGAGAGACCACCAAAAATTCCTGCAGAGATATTATGTGCTAGACTAAAACCGGTACATCTAACTTTTGTTGGAAACAGCTCACAAACAAGAGAATTATATACTCCAAAAGACGCACCTATCGGCACACTTATTAACAAATAGGTGAACGTTACAATATAGTGGTTATTATAAGATAACAGTGAGAGCTCCGGTAAACTGATGCAAGCTAAAGCTATCAATGTAGAAATCATCACATTTCTTCTTCCAACTTTATCAGATAGCGTTGCAAACAGTACCGCGGACGTTCCGAATGTGATCTCACTTATAATCCTTACTACATTTTTAATATCGATGCCTGAGAGGATAAGTTCTTTTACAGATATGTTGTAAAACATGATTGCTGAATAAACAATTGCATTTTGGGCGATGCCAAGCCCAATTGCTATTACAAATATCCTTTTATAGTCTCTGATTAATTCCAAAAATGGAGAATTAGATAAGCTTTTATTTTGATCATGAGCTTTGTATGCTAAGCTCTCTTCCATCATGTATCTTGTTAGAAAGCCTATCACGCCCATAATAGAACAGAAGTAGAAAAGCAGCCTCCAGCCCCAAATTTCATAATTTTCACCTGTAAGCTTTTTGCAAATAGCTATCATCACAAAGCACACGATAGAACCAAGCGCACCGCTGAAAGCTTTCATGCTACCTAAAAACCCTAGATCTTTTTTATTGCTTGAATGTTCTATTAAAAAGGCTGAATTGATACTCGTTTCTCCACCTGCTGCCATTCCTTGCGTTATTCTACACAGCATAAGCAACATAAGAGAAAATATTCCTATCTCTTTAGAACTTGGTATAACCGCAATTACAGTAGATGATATCGAAGCTAATATTACGGAAGTCAGCAAAATTTTTCTTCTGCCATACTTATCTCCAATATAGCCGAAAATAAATGCACCAAGTGGTCTAAATCCAAATCCAATTGCAAAACTGCCAAGGAACTTAATTTTTTTTATGTAATCGCTTTCTGATGAAAAAAAAACGTCACTTATTATATGCGTCAAAACCCCAAATAGAGTTAACTCATACCATATAATCATGTTGCAGATTATGCTCGACAGTATTGCTTTTTGGATATTATTCATGGTTTCTCAGTTTAATATGGTCTAGGGTACCTAGTCAATGACCTGCAAAGACAGTTCACGTAAATGTCTATTGTCTACCTCAGAAGGAGCACCCATTAGAACATCTTCACCCTGCTGATTCATAGGAAAACAGATTACCTCGCGAATGTTTGGCTCGTCAGCAAGCAGCATCACCATTCTGTCAATCCCTGGTGCTATTCCGCCGTGAGGCGGCACTCCAAATCTGAATGCACGCACAAGCGCACCAAATTTTGTATCAACTTCTTCCTGGCTATAACCTGCAATGGCAAAAGCTTTGTACATAATATCCAATTTGTTATTGCGGATTGCCCCGCTTGACAGTTCTACCCCATTACAGACGAGATCATATTGGTAAGCAAGGATGTCTAGTGGATCTTTTTTCTCTAAATCTTTCAAGCTGCCATGAGGCATAGAGAATGGGTTGTGAAAGAAATCGATTTTTTTGCTTTTATCGTCGTATATGAAATATGGAAAATCAATAACCCAACAGAACTTGAAGATATTGTCATCTATAAGACCTAGTTCTGACCCTAAAAGAGAGCGTACTTTTCCTGCGATTGTTGCTGCTTCATTCTCTTGATCAGAAGCAAAGAACACGCTATCCCCAGGTTCTATATTCGTTATTTCTCTTATGCGATTTAACCTACTGTCATCAAGGAATTTAGCAATTGGTCCTTTTGCAGTGCCATCTTTATCAAACGTTATATATCCAAGACCTTTGGCGCCAAATTCTTTCTGTGCGTGTTCTATCTTTTTATCAAAGAAGCTGCGTGGTTCCTCTGCTGTTTTGGGAGCAGGGATAGCTCTCACTACCATGCCACGTTCAATATTGCTTTTGAAAATATTGAACCCTGAATCGCGGAAAATTCCTGTAACATCGCTGATTAATAGTGGATTACGCAAATCTGGCTTGTCAGAACCATACTTAAGCATTGCCTCTTTGTATGTAATGCGTGGAAAGTCTTTGTCAACAGACCTGCGAGAAAATTTGGCGAACACTTTATATGAAGCAGATTCAATAACATCAAATATGTCCTCTTGAGTTACAAAAGACATTTCAAGGTCTAGCTGATAAAACTCTCCGGGAGAACGATCAGCCCTTGCATCTTCATCACGAAAACACGGTGCAATTTGGAAATATTTATCAAACCCTGAGACCATGAGTAATTGCTTAAAAATCTGCGGAGCCTGCGGCAATGCATAGAACCTGCCAGGATTTAGCCTGCTTGGCACTAGGTAGTCGCGTGCTCCTTCAGGAGAGGAAGCAGTGAGTATCGGGGTTTGAATCTCTAAAAATCCTTGCTCTATCATGAGCTTGCGGAGTTCTGCAATGATTTGTGAGCGCAAAATAATGTTGTTACGGACCTTTTCGCGTCTTAAGTCAAGAAAACGATATCTGAATCTCATGTTTTCTGGGTATTCTTGCTCACCGGTAATGCTTGCTAATATACTTCTTTCTTCTTTTGCTATTTCTTCATTTTGATGAAACTCAACTTCCGACTCAACGCGCAAATTGTTGACTATCACCTCTATTTCTCCGGTAGAAATAGAGCTGTTTACCGTATCTTCAGTCCTAGCTTTGACTATGCCCGTAACAGTAATTACACTTTCTGATTTTAAATTTGATACTTCATCAAAAAAATCTTTATCGTTATTGAATACCAACTGAGTAATTCCATAAAAGTCTCTTAAATCAACAAAGATCAGGTTGCCGTGGTCGCGCCTGCGGTATAACCACCCAGATAGGGTAACTTCCTTTTCTACATCGTTCTTCCTCACTTCATTGCACGTATGAGTTTTGTAGCAGTTCATATTTGTTTGGTTACCAGAATTTTTTAGGAAGTATAGAAATAAACTTTATTGTATACAAGCTCATTTATCGTATATTTACACAACTTGTGAGATGGAGAAATGTTGCCTTGTGCTGTCTTTGCTCACACATAAGTTTGCAGAATTTCTATAATTGTGGTATAATAATAAGGGTATTTTCAATAAATCTGGATACGAAAAATGCCGTTTGCACAGATTATAATATATAGCATAACACTACTTGCTGCAGCTGCGGTATTTTTCTTTTTAAGAAATATATACAAAAACCACGTTCGGAAAGTCATATTTCCTAAGAAAGTTCTTGAAGAAGAGTGGGAAGAAGACAGAAAATTCAATGAATTATATCAAAAGAATAAGCAAAAAGAATTGATGAAACATCAAGAAACGCTATGCGAAAAGCAAAAAGATATACAGGTTTACAAAGAAGATCCAGAAATAGTTGACATTGCAAAGCCAGTGGGTAAATGGACAAAGATGGTTATGTTAAGTGGTGGATTTGTGCAGCGTTTGGCGCAATTAATAAATAGAGAAGGTGGTAAGAAAGGGTTTTGGGAGCTGTTTGTAAAAGCTCAGGCTTCAACTCAAGGTAAACATAAAGGGAAAGGCAGATAATTCATGCTCGAATGTGAAAGTTTATCCTGCGCCCGTAACAATAAGATATTATTTAAAAATCTCAGTTTTCAAGCTAAGCCAAAATCTAAGATCTTAATCACTGGTCCAAATGGTAGTGGTAAAACCAGCTTAATCAGAAGCTTATCCGGACTTCTGCCACCAGTATCGGGCAATATAAGGCACTGCGGGAAAGACATATATAACGATCCAAAATCCTACATACCTTCTATGGTCTATATAGGGCATAAAAATGCCTGCAAGAATAGCCTAACTGTTGCTGAAAACATAGAACTCTGGGCAGAAATACGAGATACTAAAGAATTGGTCATGGCCGCTGTTTGTTGTCTACAGCTACAACCTGTACTTGACATTAGATATGGTGAACTTTCTGCGGGTTGGAAAAGAAGAGTTGCTCTTGCTCGCCTTTTAATTTCTAATGCAAACATTTGGCTGATAGACGAACCATTTTGTAATCTTGATAGTGCAACCTGTGAATTAGTGTTGAACCTAATCTCAATACGTTCTGAGCAAAATGGTGTAGTAATTATTACAGGACATAGCTCTACGAAGCAATTGTGTGATTTTACAATAATTGACCTTATACTTTTTGCGTAATTGAGGGTCCCACCTTTTCACCCTCTACTTCATTGAGAATGTCACATGTTTTTTTTGCAGAAATTTCTCGAATGTCCTTCATAACAGAATATACTACTAGTGCTAAACCTAGGGTCATAACAGTTAGCGTAGTTAATACTGCTAATTGCGCTTTTATCTCTAAACTTGTTTTGCACCATTTCCTTTTAGAACCTGTTAAAATCTTCGTAGTAGGAGAGAAATGAAGGAGAGAACAATCATCTGTAAGCTAGTGTTGAGTTTCCGCTCACAATTTTTCCACAATCGTCTGCATTTTTTTAACCAAGCAAAAGATCTCTCAACAACCCATC
>JAITUS010000139.1 GCA_031286185.1 Rickettsiales bacterium | reverse complement strand
GAGATCTTTTGCTTGGTTAGAAAAATGCAGACGATTGTGGAAAAATTGCGAGCGGAAACTCAACACTAGCTTACAGATGATTGTTCTCTCCTTCATTTCTCTCCTATTACGAAGATTTTTAACAGGTTCTAAGAATTTTACCATATAAAATCCACACTATTTTGACAGATAACGGCATACAATTTACCAACCAGAAGCACCATAAGAACGCTTTTCAACACATATTTGATAGGGTTTGTGAAGAAAATAACACTGAACACCGTCTAACAAAAGTTAGCCATCCTTGGACGAATGGGCAAGTTGAGCGTATGAATAGGACTTTGAAAAATGCTACAGTTAAGAAGTATTACTATCGGTCGCATCAGCAACTCAAAGAGCATTCACGACTTTGTTATGACCTACAATTACGCTAAAAGACTCAAAACTCTTAAGGGTCTTACCCCTTTTGAATTTATATGTTTACAGTGGACACAGTCTCCAGAATTATTTATACTAAATCCATACTATCACACTCTGGGACTATACATCTAAAGGTACGTTACTGCTTATGAAATTTGCACTCCTTGCCTTGCAGAAGATTTGCAATATTTTTGTGGTGCTTTAAAAAAACTAATACTGCCATGATCAATAGAGTAAAAAATAAGTCTTTTTGAAAAAAAAGAGATATCGCAACAGCTGCTGCAGTGGCCGTTAAGGAGGCAAGAGAGGAGTATCGAAAGATAGAAAACACTGCTAGCCAAACAAATATAAACACTAATGTCATATGAATACTAAGTGCTATCAAAATCCCCAAAGTTGTTGCAACTCCCTTCCCTCCACTGAATTTTAACCATACAGGAAACATATGCCCTAGAACTGCTAATATTGCGGATGCACATATGTAAAAACTACTATTACTAAAAAATTGCTGCGCTATATGAACCGCGATGAATCCCTTCAAGGAGTCCAGAAATAATGCCAAAGCAGCAGGTCTTTTATTCCCTGTTCTTGCAACATTTGTAGCACCGATGTTTCCAGAACCTACTTCTCTTAAATTTATTCCTTTTATCCTTGTAATGATTGAGCTAAACGGTATTGAACCCAACACGTAGGATAATATAAGAACTACATAATTCTCCATCGTAACAAAAATCTAGCTAATCTTGTTATTTCTCAGCCTTCTCAGGTAGCACTGAACTTCATCGTTAATCTTACTACTAAACAGTATAAGTGCTGTCATGTTGATGAGAGCCAAATAAGAGAACAAAGTTCCACCGATATTGGCAATAGCCATTATATCCTTAGAAAGACCAGAGAAAAACGCTACAATTATTACCGCTATGCGATATATCACTATACTCTTTGCGCCAAACAAATATAGCCATCCCATCTCACAGCAATACACAAACGAAATTACCGAAGAAAACGCAAACAAAGGTGCAGCTATTATCAAAAGTATAGAAAACCAAGAAGAAACTGTTTCAAATGCCTTTTGAGTAATCAATATCCCTTCGCCAACGCCAGTCTGATACGCACCTGTTATAACTATTGTTATCCCTGTCAAACAACAAATTAACATTGTATCAAAGCATGGTTCTATCATTGCAACTAGTCCAGTTCTAACCGGCTCCTCATCTTTAGCTACTGCGTGTGTAATTGAAGCAGAACCAACACCCGCTTCGCTGGCAAAAATCGCTCTTTGAATTCCAGCAACGAATGCCCCAACTACTCCTCCACCAACAGCATTGAAATCTATCATATTGGAAAATAATATTTTAAATGCATTGCTAAAGTTGTGAATATTAAATGCAATTATAATGACACAACTAAAAATATATATGAGTGACATAATAGGCACCAGCGCGGAAGATACTCTGGCTATTCTTTTAATTCCACCTATGATTACCAGAGCAAGTAATGCGGAAATTATAGAGGAAAGAAACCAAGGATGACTATCCACCCAATTTGAATAACCAGATAATATTGAAACCATTTGGTTAGTTTGAAACGCTACACTTCCACCAAGACCTGATAATACAAAAAACACTGCATATACTGCAGCCAACACAATACCAAGTTTCTTAAATCCAAATTCCTCCAGCCCATTTCTTATGTATTGAAAGGGACCACTAAATAATTGCTCCTGGCCTTCTGTTCTGTGCCTGAACGCTAAAGTCACTTCAGCGAATTTTGCCGACATGCCAAAAAAGCCTGTAATCATCATCCAAGGCACTGCTCCTGGTCCTCCCATTGAAATTGCAATTGCAACACCAGCAACAGTTCCAAGGCCGACCGTGCTTGAAAGTGCAGTCACAAATGCCTGAAAATGCGTAATGTGGCCATCGTGATGATTTGTGTCATATTTTCCACACAAAATAGCAAACGCATGCTTAAACATCCTTATGTTGAGAAATTTAAAACGCAACGTTAGAAATACATAACCGAACGCTAGCAAAAGAATTATAAATGGCACGTAGAAGATCTTGAAAAACAACACCTCATTCATGAAATTGTTTATTCCACTTAATACAGCGCCATAGCTTTCGTAAAAACCTAAAGCAGCGTACGCATTATTAAACAATAGGCAAAATAATACCGCACAAAGCAATCTATAAATCATGGTTAATACCTTTTAGAATTGTAATAATAATCTATTGTGTTCGAGACTTCCCTTCTCAGTAGACATATTGCAACAACATTTGGAACCATAAGACACATAAACAAACTGTCGCCTAAATAAGATATAAATTCTATATTTTTTGACATACAACTGATATACACCGAACCCACTATAAGAACTTGGAACAATATCAGTACTTTTTTGCTACCAAATAAGTACAGCAAGGCAACTTCACAGTAGTAACAATAAGCTATTATCGTGGAAAATGCAAAGGAAAACATTATCAGCGGGAGAGCTAACTTGCTAAACAAAGGCAAGGCTGTTGAAAATGCCGAGCTAACCAATGTAATATCACCCACGTTATCAGTATTATGCATACCAGTGATAATTATCACAATACCAGTCAAGAATGAGACTAATATTGTATCTACAAATGGTGCAATCATTGCAACACTTCCAACCTTAATTGGGTCTTCCTCTTTCACAGCTGAATGTGCTATGGCTGCTGTTCCGGTACCTGCTTCGTTAGCAAATACTGATCTTCTAACTCCGGCTATTAATCCACTCAGCACCCCACCTCCTATGGCTGATTTGTTAAAGATATCTTGAAATATCATAGATAAAGCATTCAGCAGGTTATTTCCATTTACACAGATTAAATACACACACATACCTATATATAACACTATCATAACTGGTGCTAAACCCGTTGAAATGAAAGCAATTCGTTTTATTCCTCCCAGTATTACAATCAAGACAAGCAGCGATATAATAATAGACGCGTTATATTCAAAGAGGTTGTTTGACAATGCCGCAATTTGATTTGCTTGAAATGGTATGCCACCCAAAATCATCGCAATAAGTAACATAATTGCATAGGTGAATGCAAGAAACTTACCAGTCCTGACAAATCCAATCTTAGCAAGTCCGTACTTCATGTAATAGAAAGCCCCGCCAGTTGAGTTTTCAGAGCGATAATTGAATGCAAGCACCACTTCGGCAAATTTTATCGACATACCAAGTATTCCAGTAATTATCATCCAAAAAATTGCACTCGGGCCCCCTATTGTGATAGCTATAGCAACTCCTGATATTGTCCCAAGACCAACCGTTCCTGAAATTACTGTTGCGAACGCTTGAATATGAGTGATTATACCGTCGTTATGATTACATTTTAGGTTGAATAGCGTTTGTATTCCGTGCTTGAATAACCTAAAGTTAGTAAATTTGAACTGAACCGTACAAAAAACTCCAGTTGCAATTACCCAAATAATTATAAATGGAATGTTAAATATCTTTACGTACAGAAATGAATTTAATAGTTCACTTATTTTTATAACCATGCTACTCACTACTTTTTATTACAATTTTTAGCTAACGAGCTTTATACGTGTAATATATATAGAGCCCGATGCTTACTGGAATAGTCAGTGTATATATTACACCTAGAATTGGTAGAGTAATCCAAGGCTTACTGACAAAGAATACGATAAATACTCCAAAGAGTGACACAAATATATAAGATAGGCTCCTGGGAATATAAATGTACTTTGCAGAGAAAGTTGGAACATGGCTGACCGAAAAAAATGAAATAGCTAAAAAGTAACAAGCCGTATTTCTTATGTTAAAAAATTGCTCCATAAAAAGTAAGTATTCACTTTCATGAGATTGAAAGGTAATGATTATTGGCAACAAAGAAAGTAAAGCACATATCGGTGCTGGAACACCAGAAAAGAAGAATTTTTCCCAGTTAAGTTGTTCTGCATTCAACGATACATTAAACCTTGCAAGCCTTATCGAAATGCAGATAACATATATCATTACTAATATCCACCCTATAACTTTGATTTCCTTTAACTTCCAAAAATACAAAAGAAATGCAGGTGCCGCACCAAAATTTAGAAAATCTGCAAAAGAATCAAGCTGTGCCCCAAAATCACTAGTTGATTTTAGAATTCTGGCTATTCTGCCATCCATTCCATCTATAATTGCTGCAATGATAATAAAAATTACTGCAAACTCCCACTGTTCACTAAATGTAAATTTAAGCGAAGTAAGACCTGAACACAAACCCAATAAAGTTATAAAACTTGGGAATAACTTGGCAACAGGTAAAGACCTACTATTACTGCCATTACTGCTCATATGACATCAAAAGTAAGCTTTTCTTGAGCACTTTCCTTATTCAAATTTGCTACAATTGTTTCACCACCAACAACAGTTTGCCCTTCTGAGACTCTTATTTCTATATCAGTAGGGACGTAAATATTTACCCTGCTGCCAAATCTTATAATCCCAAACCTCTCACCTGCTTTTACGTTTTGAGACACTCTTAAATTACAAACGATACGACGTGCAATTAACCCAGCTATTTGCTCTACAATAATTTCTTTCCCCTTTTCATACTCAACCACAATAACCTGCTTTTCGTTTTCGTTACTAGACCTATTGCTCATTGCAGACACAAACTTGCCTTTCTTATAGTGCATTTCTTTTACTGTACCAGATATTGGTATACGATTCACATGCACGTCCAAAACACTCAAGAATATGCTAACAAGCGTGAATTTCTTCTCTTCTTCGCCTTCTGTTGATAAAGGGTAACTCACTTCTTCAATTTTTGAAATTACACCATCTGCAGGACTTAGTACAAGGTCCTTATTGCCTGGAATAACCCTTGCTGGATCACGAAAGAAATAAGTGCACAATAACGTTGGAAACAAGCATGTAACACCAAACCCCCAAGATATAGAGAACGCTATACATGTTACTATAAAAGAAACTACTATAAACAAATAACCTTCCTTGTTTATATTAGGTAAACTAAAACGCATAATCTTAAATAACAATAATCTGTTATTAACAACTTATCATTTATCACTCCTCATGGGAAGTTTTTTTTAACTGCTTCAAAAAGCTTTTTGATACGAGGTAATATTGTAAATTGTTATATTATAGCCAAAGTAGCTTAGGCTTACCGACGATTTGATATCCTGCTCTTCATTAGCAGAATCTATGCGAAGATACTGCGGCGGTACGACGATTGTGTCCAATACAAACTTCAGCTAAATCAGAAAACTGATTCTTCTAAAAGCTGCTCGCTTTCTTCTTCCATCGCAATAGAGTTACCGTGATTTCTAAATAAATCTCTGATTTTGGTTTCTATTTCATTTGCAACTTCTTTGTTTGTCTTGAGGTAATTTTTTACGTTCTCCCTTCCTTGCCCAAGACGTGTGTTATTGTATGAATAATAAGCACCTGCTTTTTCAAGCACACCAAGTTTTGCTCCTATATCTATCATCTCTCCGAGTTTTGATATACCTTCATTGTACATTATATCAAACTTTGCTTCTCTAAATGGAGGAGCGACTTTATTTTTTACAACTTTAACTCTCGTTTCATTGCCCGTGATATTCTCTTTATCCTTTATTGCACCGATTTTTCTTATATCAAGCCTTATGGAAGTGTAAAATTTCAACGCATTCCCACCGGTGGTAGTTTCAGGGTTTCCATACACCACTCCTATCTTCATACGAATTTGATTAATAAATATTAATATGCAATTCGCTTTTGAAACTGCGGAAGTTAGTTTCCTGAGCCCATGACTTAAAAGTCTCGCTTGCAATCCCATGTGCTGATCGCCCATATCTCCTTCAATTTCAGCTCTTGGAGTTAATGCTGCAACAGAGTCAACAACTATCACATCAACTGCACCAGAACACACTAAATATTCAACGATATGTAACGCTTGCTCTCCAGTATCTGGTTGCGAGATTACTAAATCATCAGTGTTTACTCCAAGTTTACGGGCATATATGACATCCAATGCGTGCTCTGCATCGATAAATGCACATAATCCCCCTTTCTTCTGAGCTTCAGCGATTACATGCAAAGCAAGAGTGGTTTTACCAGAACTCTCAGGACCAAATATCTCAATTATACGTCCTTTTGGCAATCCCCCAACACCTAGGGCTGAATCAAGCGCAATTGACCCTGTGGATATTGTATCTATCTTCTCTACAGGATTCTGTTTTAGCTTCATTATAGCGCCTTTACCGAATGCTTTTTCAATCTGGCTTATTGCGTTATCTAGCGCTCTTTGCTTATCATTATTTCTTTCTTCTGGGTTGCTTGCCATAGGTCATTTATTAATTTGTATAAATTCCATGATAATTGAACATGAACAACCTGCCAAGGGTTTTTGAACAACGAAGAACGTTGACGCTTTAGAAACAAAAAAACTACTTGACAACCTTTGCCAACTCCCTTATCATAGTATTGAAGTTATTATTTATCTTCAGTCTGTGCAGATTAAACGACAAAAAAACTTAGCATATTTTGCGTCTCATGTTTAATTTTTTGCACTATGTGCACCTCATGTCTTTATGAAACTTCTGGTTTTTTACCTATACAAGCTGAAACGCGCTTATAAGTCGTTTAAGAACCTGTTAAAAATCTTCGTAATAGGAGAGAAATGAAGGAGAGAACAATCATCTGTAAGCTAGCGTTGAGTTTCCGCTCGCAATTTTTCCACAATCGTCTGCATTTTTCTAACCAAGCAAAAGATCTCTCAACAACCCATC
>JAITUS010000080.1 GCA_031286185.1 Rickettsiales bacterium | reverse complement strand
GTATGCTACAAAATTCCCATAATACTTTGTTATCGCCGCTGTCAATGTCGTCTTCCCATGATCCACATGCCCTATTGTCCCCACATTCATATGCGGCTTGCCAAATGCTTCTACTACTTGTGTCATAACCTAAACTTTTCTACCTAAAATACAAATATATAAATAAACAATATGTTGATTTTATAAAAACACAACAAAAATAAAGAGCGGATAGTGGGATTCGAACCCACTCCACTAGCTTGGAAGGCTAGAGCTCTACCAATTAAGCTATACCCGCACAATGGAGGAGGTAGGATTCGAACCTACGTACGCTTCCGCGGACAGATTTACAGTCTGTTACCTTTAACCACTCGGTCACTCCTCCACAAAATTTGTTAAGAGAGCACTACCCCGGTATCTTAACTTAATCTTTTACTATATTTAATATTAAATGTCTAAAACTAAAAAATCAAGCAATAAAACCTTGCCAGGTTAAAATTATACGGACTTCATTTTATGCAACTCAACACTGTTAATAAAGTGCCTAAATAGATAATGTGAATCGTGCGTACCTGGAGCTTCTTCTGGGTGGTATTGTACAGAAGAAACCGGGTAATTCTTCATCATTATTCCCTCTATACTATTATCAAACAGAGAAATATGAGTAACTTCAACGTCACTTGGTAGAGAAGATGGGTCAACAACAAATCCATGATTTTGGCTAGTGATCTCAACTTTTCCGTCATTTACATTATAAACTGGATGGTTACTTCCTCGGTGACCAACATTCATCTTGAAGGTCTTTGCTCCTAAAGTAATCGCAAGCAATTGGTGACCCATGCATATGCCAAAGACTGGTATTTTAGATTTTATAATAACGTCTATCTCTAGAATCATACTTTCTCCTATTTCTTGTGGATCACCAGGACCATTCGAAAGTACTATACCATCTGGATTCATGCTTAATATTTTCTGAGCAAAACCTTTATCTGGCTTAATCAGTTCAATTGCACAACCAAGTTCTATTAAGCGTGAAACTATACTAGCTTTTACACCGAAATCAACCACTACAACTTTGTATTTTGCATTAAGATCGTTTTTAAAGCTATTACTTAAACTGACTTTATTGATTATCTCTATTCCATTTAAAGGGTTGTATTTCTTCAATTCATCCAGCAGATCCTCTATTACAAGAGTAGTTTGGTCATCATAGATCCCAGCGTCACACATCGGAGAGCAGGTCAATGGACATATAATCCCATTTTGGGGTCGATGTTTTTGCAAATATCTTGTCAAGGCTCTAGTATCAACTCCTGATATTCCAACTACGTTATTTCTCTCCAACCAATCATTTAAACTGATACATGATGAAGGATGAGATGCAGAAGAAAGTTCACGCATGATCACGCCACTTGCAAAAATTTTCTCTCCTCCTTCATTATCTTTGCTGTTTATCCCAATGTTGCCAATATGAGGGAAAGTGAACGTTATAATTTGATCGGCAAAAGAGGGGTCAGTTATAGTATGCTGGTAACCAGTGATACCAGTGGTAAAACAGACCTCACCTATGCACTTGCCTTTCTTACCTACTGATTTTCCTAAAAAGTACTTACCATCTTGTAAAACTAAAACCGCATCTTGCACTCAATTCTCTCTAACTGATTCAAAACGGTATATAAAGATTCTAAACAACACGTAACTCCTTCTAAAATTTTAAACTTGACTATAAGGTAACAGAGGATAACATAAAAAACCTTTCAATACATTCTTTCACATAAAATATATCTTGACCACCTTCGCACTTCGTGTTAAATATAAATAAATCATTAAACAAAGTGGAGGATTACAATGCCTGATAATGAAAATCAATCTAAAAAAATAAATGGGAAGTGGTTGGCTATAGGAGCTGGCTCGCTATTACTTGTAATGATGCTACCGTCAATTCTTCTTTTAGCAAAAATAGCTATAGGACTAATTATAGTTCCAGTTGTAGCAATAACGATGAAAATTGCTTCAAAAACAATATCTAAAGTCTTAGAAGATAAACAGGAAAGTCAAAGTCAAGCAACACAAAGCAGGATTATGAACCTAGCTATTGGATTGTTATCTATATTTGTAGGTGGGCTATCACTGTTTACCATAGCACAAATTGGTTTAACTGCAACATATGCAGCTGTAGCTGCTTTAGTTCTATACGAATGTTTTAAAGGTGAAGAAATAGGTGAAAATATAAACAACAAATTAGATGAAATAGCTGAAAGTACAACTGACTTTATTGTTAGCAACATTGAAAAGCTTATTCCACAACAAAGTCTCCAGGTGTAGCTCACCTCATGGTTGCATTGTTCGTCTGTGTTTTTCTACTATAGGCGTATCTGTTCAGGGGACCGGCTGAGGAACAAGCAAAAAGGCTTTAAATGATCTGTTTTTCGCCTAAAAGCGTGCAAAATGTTAACAAATCAACCACATTACATTTTATTTAGCCCACTTTATTCTAACAATTTTGCTTATTTAACCGCTTTCTGCCGCTCCACTGAACAAATACCTATAGGCTGGCTGTGCAGTTTATTCTATAAGCTTTTTTACCATGCTAAATTTTAATCCACGGACGAAATCTTCAACACTGCAGGGGTTTCTTCCTTCCATTTGCACAACTTTAGGAATTAAAGTGCCACTCCTCAAACTTATGTGCATATTATCATTAACAATCTCACCTTGCGCTGAAGTTAAAGAAGCATTTAATTCAAAGTCAGCATCCAGTATCCTGAAACGTTTATTCTCTATCTTGACAAACGCTTTGGGATAAAATGCTTTAACTTTCCTATAAGCAACTTCGCAAGTATCACTCACATAAATTTTATAGTCTTCCACTTTATCAGCATGGCACGCATTATCATCGTTTTGTTCTGAAGGAACATGTTTTTCAATTTCATCTAACACTTCCATCAGTAAATTGCTACCCAGCGCAGACAGTTTATCATGCAATGTCTTGTAATTGTCGTTTTTTTCAATCAGAAATTTTTGCTGTTTTAAAATAGGGCCAGAATCTAATCCTTCGTTCAATTGCATAATACTAACCCCAGTCTCCTGGTCTCCCACCAAAATTGTGTGCTGTATGGGAGCTGCACCACGCCATCTAGGCAGCAGCGAAGGATGAATATTAATACAACCATATTTTGGAATATTCAAAATTTCTTTTGGAAGTATCAACCCATATGCAGCAACAACTGCAACGTCTGGTTTGAAATTTCTAAACTGTTCTTGCTCTACCGAAGATTTTAGAGAGGTAGGAGTGCATACCTCTATGCCGTTTTCCTCAGCAATAACATGTATTGGAGATTTCGCTAGCTTTTGTCCACGCCCCGAAGGTTTTGGAGCCTTGGTATATACTGCTATTATCTTATTCTCTGACTTCAATAATAAGCTCAGCACACCAACAGCAAACTCCGGTGACCCCATGAAAATAACTCTCATGCTGCTTTGCTAAAAGGGATCAAGAATTTTCTGCTAATTTGCTGCTTACAGTTCCTACTAATTCTGCAAAATCGTTTTTATAATTAACAGCCATTTCAGCAAGGACTTTTCTATTTAAACTAATTCCAGCAAGCGCGAGGCCATACATAAATTTACCATAAGTAAGCCCATGCTCTCTTACTGCTGCATTGATACGTATTATCCATAGGCTGCGAAAATCGCGTTTGCGGGTTCTTCTGTCCCTGTAAGCAGATTGTAATGCTTTTTCAACCCTTTGTAAAGCAATTCTGTAACAACTTTTTGCACGTCCTCTATAGCCCTTTGCTAACTTTAATATTTTCTTGTGACGAGCATGAGTAGTGACCCCACGTTTTACTCGAGCCATTCTATTTTACCTCCATTTTGTTAAATACCATAAGGCATGTAAAGCTTAACTATACGTGAGTCAGATTTACCAAGAATCGTTGTACCGCGCTGGTTACGAATGTTGGATTTACTTCTCTTTATCATGCCATGCCTTTTGCCTGATTGAGTAGAAATAACCTTGCCTTTAGCTGTAAGATTAAAGCGCTTTTTAACGGAAGATTTGGTTTTCAATTTCATTCTCTTCATATAAATTCACAAACATTATCACCAAATTCTTTAGTAGTAATTAGTTAGTAATATAAATAACTTCATTAAAGAATCAAATAGTATTGCAACTTACAAGCTACAATACTATTATAATATGTAATCTGAAGCTACAATACAAGCTAAATTTGCATATTAAAGGAGCTTAAATGTAATTACACCCAATATATGTGTTATACCTTCTCTATCTCCAAGCGGCAACAGTACTTGCCTCATTTTAACACTTTCACTTTCTTCTTCTTCGTTGATTGGGCACTTACTATCTACTACGGTATCAAGTTTATCAATAACTGCGTCTACTTTATACAGTCGCAAAAATGGTGCATCAACTGCATATTTACTATCAATACACATGTTCTTTTCAAAACCATAGAACTCAACAGCCTTTTCTCCCGCATTTTCACAGATATAACCTCGGTCATTAACTTCAATAATAAAACAATGCTGCCAAGATTCCATTATTTCGGCAGTATCTATCTCATGCCTTTCTGGCCAGTCTCTATCTGATCCTTTTATTTCACTCCAGTGCTGAGTCACTACATTCGCTATTCTTCTTTCTTTGCCTGCGTAAATTTCCATTCCAACATCCACACAAAAAACATAGATATAAGCTGAATCTACTGTGAATGTATTGATTTTTTCTTAATCGCAAGTCACGTATTAAGAGAATTCCCGCGATGCTTTGGAATTGACACGGGTACTTTTTTAACCGCTCTTTAACGTGAGCTCACACTTTCTTGATTAGTCCTCCGGCCATATGACATACATCCGCACTGCGCTTACGGCTGTTCATTACCTTCTTCACTATTTATTTTACTAATTAAATAGTCTCTTAGGTCGGTAAGTTCTTGTAATAAATCCTTTGAACTGCGATCGATTTTTACATCATTATTAAATTCTTTTTGCACTCCTTTTATTGTATATCCTTTATCATATAACATATACTTTATTTTCTTTATAGCCTCTATACACTTATGATCATATAGCCTTCTTCCCTTACGTTTTATGGGTTTAATTTGATGAAATTGGCTTTCCCAGAATCTTAAAACATGCTGTTCCACATGTAGCTCTTCAGCTACTTCTCCGATCGTGTAGAGTAATTTTTCCTTATTCATTGATTAACTTTTTTATCACTTTTGAAGGTCTAAAAGAAACTGAATTTCTTGCCTGAATTATTACTTTTTTTGGCGTATTTGGTATATTTCCTGGCCTTTCCTTCTTTTTTTTAACCAAGAACGTCCCAAAGGATGATATTTTGACTATTCCATCCTTCACTAAGCCTGCCTTTATCTCATCCAATATATCGTCTATTATTGCAGCAGAGTCTTCTTTTGATAAACCAATTTCTCGATTTATATCCTCAGCTATTGTTGCCTTAGTTACTGTCATATCTTTTGTTGTAACGTAATCCATAATTTATTATAATATGTGAATATAATATAACAACCGACTCAAGATACAGTTACTTTATTTTTTAGGGTATGTTTTTTTGTAGCATAATTTTAAATACTGGCAGTTGCCAATACTGCAAATATTGTAAGAAGCGCCATTTGATGATCTATAAAAAGTGCTAGTGTTGATGCTATAATTTCACCCACGATAAACATAAATCCATTGATAGCAGATGACGACGTGCTAATGCGTTTTCGCCCTACAATTTCACTGCCAACAGTAAAATTAAGCATATGTCCTCCCGCAAAAAACCCAAACATTAACATACAAGAATATACGATATGAACCGTTAAATGGCTGCACAGTAAAATAATGATCGAAATGCCTTGTAGCAGAGCGAAAGCAGAGATCACATGCTTTCTATTTTTAAATAGGGTTGAGATTCGATCTGCAATCGGTGCACCAATTGCAAGACCAAGCCATAACACTGCAGTTGCTATACCTGACTCCACTGCATCAAGTTCTAAGCTGCTCAGTAGCCTCGGTGCCCACAAAGCGTTAAGCGCTAAAAATGTTCCAAAAGTAATAGCACCCACTATTGAGGTTATCCAGATATCTCTTAATTTTAGCACTGTGAGTACAGAGCACATTACCGTTTTTATGGAGCTTTTTATTGTGTGTTTTTCTAAACTTCTTCCTGAGAGTGCTTCTGGGTAGAAGAACATAAGTACAAATATTGACACGCCAAGTAGTATTATGCACATAATCAGATTTTTCCAATATATACCTTCAGCGAGAAAGCTAGAGAACAATATTTGAATTACCAGTGCAGAAAGGCTTGAAATTGTCTGTACCAGTGAGAACATCAGCCCAAATTGGGCAACGGGGAAACAGGTGCTACTTATATGAGCAACCCCAACAAAGCCAAATGACGCTCCAATTGCAATCAACATTTGAGATAAAATCAAATGGGAGAAGTTTTCACTATTAATGAGAACAAGAAACCCAAGGATCATAGTTGATAATGAGAAGGAGTAAATTT
>JAITUS010000031.1 GCA_031286185.1 Rickettsiales bacterium | reverse complement strand
TGATGATATTAAAGGTATACGCACCGGTAGAGCTAGTGCATCATTACTTGATGGCATAGTTGTAAATATCTATGGAGGACATCAAAAACTGAATCAAGTTGCCGGTGTTTCAGTTGCGGACAATAAAACATTATCAATTAAAGTTTGGGACATTAGCGTTATAGGTGAAGTAAAGAATGCTATATTGAATGCCAATCTAAATTTAAATCCTGTTGTCGAAGGTAATACTATACGTATAACCCTTCCAGATTTAACGCAAGAAACCCGTAAAAGATTAGTGAAATTATTGCACCAGTTTGCTGAAAATGCGCGGGTCGCCATTAGAAATATACGTAGAGATATTATGGAAGAAATAGAGAAAATGCAGGAAAGTAAAGAAATCTCAGAAGATGATCTTCATAGTGCTAAAAAGGAAGTACAGAATATTACTGATGATAATATCAAAAAGATTGATAGCGAATTATCTATTAAAGAAAAAGATATACTGAATCACTGAATGATAAACGAATTAAGCGTTGAATTTTTACCAAAACACTTAGCAATCATTATGGATGGCAATGGTCGGTGGGCAAACAACCAAGGGAGGGTAAAAATTGACGGTTATAGAAAGGGCAGTGAGGTTGCATATGACATTGCTAAGCATTGCACAACCTTAGCCATACCCTATTTGACTTTGTACGCATTTTCCATGGAGAATTGGCTTAGGCCTAAAGAAGAAACTGGCCATCTATTTGATTTATTTTACTCTGTTCTAACTGACGAGAATAAAATCAATTTCATTTGCAATTATAATATTAAGTTGAGTTTTATTGGCAGTTTAAGTTTGTTACCAAAAAAAATACTTGATCAAATCAGAAAAGCAGAGGAAATGACACATAAGAACGATGGTTTATTACTTACTGTAGCGGTCAGCTACGGAGCAAGGCAAGAAATTATACACGCCATAAGCAATATTGTGAAAGAAAATATTGCTCGTGTATCAGAAGACGAATTTGAAAAATTTCTATATACTAAAGATTTGCCGAAGCTGGATTTGTTGATTCGCACTGGCGGTGAAAAAAGGTTAAGTAACTTTTTATTATGGCAAGCAGCTTACGCTGAATTGTATTTTTGTGATACTTTGTGGCCTGATTTTTCTTGTCAAGATTTGGGTAAAGCATTAGAAGATTATACGAAAAGAGAAAAAAGATATGGCAGATAATAATTTCGTGATTAGAATACTGTCTTCAATAGTAATATTGCTTATATTCTCTTTTGCTACATACTTCAGTGATTTATCGTTTTATCTGCTAATTTTTTCGATAGCAGTTTTATCTTCTTTTGAATGGTATAACCTAACTCAGGGAAACAGAATCTTATATATTTTCGCATTACTATTGATTGCGCTACCAAATGCCTCATTGATATATCTATACAACCTGCCACAGGGAAAATATACATTAGTATGGCTCATCTTAACCATTTGGAGCATTGATATCACTGCCTACCTGTTTGGTAAGAATTTTGGTGAAGCTAAAATTTGTCCAATTATTAGCCCTGGAAAAACTTGGTCAGGACTTCTTGGTGCAATCCTAGCTGGAATAGTGTGTACAATTTTCGGATCAATATTTTTGGGTTTATTTTCGGTCTTTTATTCTCCAATAGTTGGCCTTGCAGTTGCTATTCTAGCACAACTTGGCGATTTTACTGAATCACTCATTAAAAGAGTTTACAATGTTAAAGATAGTGGAAGTATGATACCTGGGCATGGAGGAGTACTCGATCGTATGGACAGTTTCATTTTCACTGCTCCCCTTATTGCTATCTATGTAAGCTAGCTAACTAAAAAGAATGAAGTGCTATTTCATCCATGGGTTCTCTTCTTTTCATTAACTGCTTTCACGATGCACCCTTCAACAGATTTAGATTCTTCGTTGGATTTAAATCTTTCAGATTCTTCAGACTCTTCATATTTAAATTCTTCATTCATTGGCTTATTACAATAAGGACAGAATGTTTCGCTTCCTTCTTTATACAAGTATATTAATGGATGACCAGAACCATCATCGTTCTCATCACCACGACAACAAACTATTATATCATTATCCCTCACTGTCATATTGCTCCTTTAGTTTATAATGCTTTATGTATTGAATATACATGTTTGGGAATAGAAAATAAACATTATTCTTCACTTCTTATCCTGCTTAGATTAATCAACTCCTTCTGAACGCCCTCTGGCACAAATTTGCTAACACTTTCTCCTAATCTTGCTATTTCTTTTACAAAACTTGATGAAATAAATTGAGTATCCTCAGAGGCAGGAAGAAATATGGTTTCAATTTCAGGAAGAAGTTTATAATTTACCCAACTCATTTGAAATTCATAATCAAAATCCGATACTGCTCTGAGTCCTCTAATAATGACAGAGGCATTCTGCTCTTTGGCAAACTTCATTAACAGCCCATTAAAAGATACAACATCTGCGCCAATTCCTAGTCTTTTAATTTCATTTTCAGCCATGCTTGTGCGCAACTTTACGTCAAAGGCAGTGTACTTATTAACATTTTCTGCAACACCGATTATTAATTTATCAACTAGTTTACATGCTCTTTTTATTATGTCAATATGTCCAAAGGTTATAGGGTCAAATGTTCCGGGGTAAATTCCTATTCTGTTATTAATGTTCATCCTTTATTTTTATATAAATTACTTTAAAAACTTTTGATAGACATAATAACATTTTTTATCTAAAAATGAAAGCATATGGTTGGCCTGATAGCTCAGTTGGTAGAGCAAAGGACTGAAAATCCTTGTGTCGCTGGTTCGATTCCTGCTCAGGCCACTTTTCCTTTCTTAATAAATTTACTTTCTTGTTGCAAAATACTCTATTATGTGTTATGATATTTATATGAATATTAGTGTGGTAAATTATGTTGTATAGATATTATAATAAAGTATTTAATATCTTATTAAGTGTAATTCTGTTATTCAGCAGCATTGCTTATGCAGGCACTAGTGAAAATTTGCATTCAATAAATGGTGACATAGTTGTTGGTTTATTGAAAACAGAAGAAGGAACATATCCACATGAGGTTGGCTTATCTCAAAATATCTACGAGGTGTTTAATAATTGGGGAGTCAAAACTGTACTAATTGATTATAATAAGATAATTAGCCTTAAAAAAATTCAGGCAGAGTCACTTAATCTTGCAAAACAAGATGAAATATTGGCAAGGAAGTTGACATTAGACAGAATAAAAGTTGAAGTTGCAAGGTTTATTAAAGAGCACAAAATAAATAGAATATTTATTCGAGGAAATTACTATAATTCACACTCTGAACCTTTTCCTCCTACTCCTTGTCGCCAGCTTGTTACTGAGGCAATTGTGAAAATAGTAGATGATAATCCTACAATCCATTTACTTGGCATATGTGGCGGTTTACAAGGTATCATGAATGCAAAAGGAATTGAAGTAGTGAGTGTGGCAAATCTTATAAGTGATGAAGAGAAGCAAAGATCTCATTTAAAATCAGCACCTAATCCACAGCAAGAGAGTGTACCTCTCCAGCAGATTAAAATTGTTCCAAACAGTCGTTTAGCAGAGGTGGTAGCTAAATTTTTACCACCTGACGAAAATGGCTGGTTTTCAACATGTTTTCCAGATGCTCATTCAGGAGCAGTAAGTAATACGCCGGAAAACAGAAAAAAGTTAGAGTTACTTGGATATAAAGTTGCAGCATTTTCCAGTGATGGGGTAATAGAGGCTATTGAAGATAAGCATGGTAATATTTACTTTCAAAGTCATCCAGAAGCGCTTGTTGTGAAGTCAGATAAAAATCTCTATTTATCAAATCACAAGGCTCGTCAAGTTTCAACGCTAGTTGCCATAGCAATTATAAATGATTTTCTTTATCGTGCTTAATGAGCGTTATAAACGCTTTGGTTAAAGCTTTAATAACCAAAAAGTGTATAAGCACGTTTATTTATATCAGTCATTAAATTCTCGTATAACCGTATGAGAAACCAGTAGTGCACTTTTCTTTAGTCATTCATTCTAGCACTTACTGTATCGCGTTAGGTTAAGTGTCTTTTAATCTTGCAATCCTTTCAATTTCACTAATGGAAAGACCGGTAAACTTGACAATAGTGTTGATGTCAACATTATCGGCCAGCATTGCCTTTGCCACTTCAATTTTTCCTTCTTCTCTACCTTTCTCCATACCTTTCTTCATACCTTCTTCAAGTTTGTATTCAAGGATAGCTTCCTCTTTGTACAGATCCATTATTCTTTCTTCATATACCGTTAGATCTTTTTCATTCCAGTTAAACCTGTCTAATTCATCATATGCTCGCTTTATTATTGGCGCTTCTCTTGCAATCTTCTTTAAATCTTTTTCAGTGGTTTCTTCTGCATGCTTGAAAAAAACACCAGCGTTCTACTATGCTTGTTAATTGCTCTACTTTATTTTTAGGAAATTTTGGTAGTTCAATAAACATAAATTGAAAATTTTGTAAGTCATGCTCATTAGTCTCCTCATCTCTTATGGTATGGCTAGATATGTAATTGGACTTATCAGGAAATAAAACACAATTTGAAATCGCAATAAAGAAGATCTTCTGTAAATTAGCATACTTACCAACTTGCCTTGAGTAAGCTTTTGCAGCATAATATTGAGCACGCTTTTCGAAACCTTTATCACGAGTGAGCTGCATTTCAACCACAAATCTGTTGCCAACAGAATCCTGACAGAGAACATCAACTATACTTTGTCTCTCAGAGGCAATTTCGGGGTTCAAAATGGTGCTGATGAACTCTATTTCTTGTATAACATTAACTTCAGTACAGCCTAAAATATCGTTCAAAAAATGGATAAGAATGTTCTTATTTTTTTCAGTGCCAAAAATCTTTTTAAATGTTAAATCCAATTTTGAATCAAGAAACTTTGAAAAAGCCATAGGAAATTAACTTAAAAAGTATTAATAATTATACACTATTACTAACAATTATTCAACCATATTTTTAAAGACTGCTAGTTCAAACAATTTTCTATATTTATTTTAAATTAAAAAAGCTCAAGTGAAAGATCACGCCCTTCCTAAAATTACAGAATCTAGTCTGTTTAATTTAAGTGAAAACTAATTACAAAAAAACCTAGAAAAAAGTTACAAAGGCAGATTATCATGCTTTTTCCATATACTTTCTACTTTCTTGTTTTTGAGTAGCTCTAATGCTTTATGAAGGTGATGCCTTGTTTTACTTGGCACTATTATATCATCAATGTATCCATGTGATGCAGCAAAAAATGGATTAGCGAATTTTTCTTTGTACTCTTTAGCCAGTGTTTGTTGATCTTTTTCACGTCGAAATATAATTTCAACTGCACCCTCAGGGCCCATCACAGCTATTTCAGCAGTCGGCCAAGCGTAATTTATATCACCTTTTAGATGTTTAGAGTTCATGGCAATGTATGCACCACCATACGCTTTTCTAGTGATAAGGCTAATTTTCGGTACAGTTGCTTCAGCATAGGCGTAAAGCAACTTTGCTCCGTGTTGTATTACATTATTATATTCTTGATTTGTACCTGGCAGGAACCCCGGGACATCAATGAGTGTGATGATAGGAATGTTAAATGCGTCACAGAACCTTACAAACCTTGCGGCTTTTCTTGAAGAGTCAATATCCAAACACCCTGCAAGGTGCATAGGTTGATTTGCAACAATGCCAATAGTATTTCCTTTAATCCTACCAAAACCAATTATGATATTACGGGCAAAATCAGGCTTTAGTTCAAAAAACTTCCTTTCATCACACACCTTTTCGATTAGTTCATACATATCATAAAGAATGTTAGGATTGCTAGGAATTAGAGTATTTAAAGATTCATCAACATCATCGACATCATTGCAGATTGGTACAGGTTTCGGGGATTGTTGATTATTTACCGGTAAAAAGGTAAAGAATTCTCGCATTTTTAGTAGCATTTCAACATCATTATTAAATGCGAAATCTGCGACTCCTGTTTTGCTTGTATGGATTTTTGCTCCACCGAGGTCTTCATGGCTTACATCTTCGTATGTGACTTTTTTTACTACATCTGGTCCGGTTATGAACATGTATGAGCTGTTTTTCACCATGAAAGTAAAGTCAGTTAATGCTGGAGAATAAACTGCACCGCCAGCACATGTGCCCATTATTAAAGAGATTTTCGGTAT
>JAITUS010000011.1 GCA_031286185.1 Rickettsiales bacterium | reverse complement strand
TGTTTTCTGCTTGCTACTTTCCAGAATTGGCCTGATTTTTTCAAATTGCTCTCGACTTATACTGCTTGGATAACTTTTCCGCATAGACACCTCATTATTAATCTATGCTTATTTTACCTTATCTCTTCGAGATTTTAAACAGATTCTTAGAGGAGAGATCTTGGAAAAAGTTTTTGAAAGGGTTAAGGACCATCCAGAAATCAGAGCAATAAAGGTCTACATAAAAAACTTATGGGTAGTCTTTGATAAACATTTGTTCATCCTTGAAAGCATGAAAGAAAAGGTTGATCACCATATTAACCTTATAATTAAAAATACTAACCAGGAAAGAATCAATAGTCTGCTGAATGCCGGGGCAACACCCCATGAAGTGTATTGTACCTTGAGAAAAGTTCACGGAGCCAACCTTTATCGCATAGGTATCTTGGCAGACCATGGCGGCTATCTTCTTAAAGTATATATCGAGAAAAGACTGAGAGGGTTACTGAAGCACTACTTTAACAATTTTTAAGCTGAAATGTATAATACAGGTGTAACCACCGGAAAAGACTTCTTTCTTATCACACAAAGGCACCTCCCCTTCCTTTTCAACGAAAAATACCAGTATGCCAATTATAAAATATATAACATACATTATGGAAAATATGAAAAACACAGCTCCCAGATTAGTGCTCAAAAATGCTCAAGTACTACTTCAAGAGTATCACCTTAAGATACCTAAAGCATCACTTGATTGTTATCTACCCACTCTAAGTTTGGGTTACCTAGTTTACCATTAGGTTTTGATACTGCATATGTAATACCACCAGCAATAAGTCCAACTAACGAGGCAGCAGCTACAACTATGCCAGCTATAGCCAATATTGGTAATTGAACACCGGCAGCAAAACATCCAACACCAACTGCCAATGTAGCTATAGCACTAAAAGCAATACCGATTATTATTGGTTTATTTATGCTATCTTGGTTAACTGTGCTATTGTCTCCGTTTTCACTAGTTAATGAAAGCATTGCACCCTCTCCAGCAGGTTCAGATACTAAAACCCGTGAATTTCCTCCTACTGCTTCATTTTCTATGATCTTTTCAACTTGATCAATTTTGTTTAGCATATCCTGATTTCCAGCCTCTTTTAAAAGACCTTTAATTTTTTCACGATCATCTTTTTCTATGCCAGCGAAAACTTCTTTTAATATCTCTTTATCTTCAATTGCATTTAAAATAGCTTCAATTCTTTCCTGATCATTTGTATATATAGCAAAGCCAAGCGGTGTGAATGTACTTTCCCTATTACCTTTGAACTCTCGAGTTATATTCGTAGTAGTAAGAACTTTTTCTAATATGTCCTTCTCTTTAGCAGCTGTGTCTAAAATAGTTTTAGTGCTTTCTTGCCAATCATAAAAACTTAGAGCCCAGCCAAGCGGTGTGAATGTATTTTCCCTATTACCTTTGAACTCTCGAGTTATATTTGTAGTAGTAAGAATTTTTTCTAGTATGTCCTTCTCTTTAGCAGCTGCATCTAAAATAGCTTTAATGGCTTCATGATTAATACGAGAAATAGCAAAGGCAAGCAGTGTCTCAGTACGTTTAGTACTTGTAAACTCTTTAGTTGTATCTGCAGCACTAAGAACTGCCCGTAAATTGTCTGCTGAAGCTGATTGTAAAATTTGATCTATTTGCTTCTTTTCTTTAATTGCTCCCTCTAATTTTTTATATAAATCAGTTTGTTTTTTATTTAAATCTCCAAACATATAATTTCTCCATAAATACTCAGTCTAAGTATGACATATCTCGGCAAGAAAGTCAAGAAATTAATAAAATACTATAGGTCACACACTCAAACAAGAAAAAGGTGCTCGCGCTCAAGCAAACACATCAAATTGCACAATTAACAGAGCCATAAATTCATTGACCAGCGGTTGATGGCAGGTGGGTTCTAAGTTTGAAGTATGAGTTAATGGATTATTATAATTTTTACTAAAATACTAATATAGTTAAGCTTTAATAGTGAGGTGTGAGGAATGAGAGCAACAAGAAGCCGTCATGACTGTGCAAATGATGGCACTTGCGGTCAATCTATACAAAATTATGAGATGGGGAATACCGACATTTCTTTTTTTGATGATAGTAGAAACTTAATTGCCAAAGTGCCTAAACTACCAAAGTATTCTGGCGAGAAATATGGAAATCGGTTGTACAGAGAAGCTGAGTCAAAGCAGTTTTACTATTCCCCCACTAATATATACGATGCATTGCCCAGCAGTTTCACCGTTAAACACGGATATATAAATTGTACTGTGAAATACGATAACCTATCTGAGCAAGAACAAAATCAAATAGAAACGGACGTTAAAACCACCTATGAGGCATTCAAAGAAAAGTTTTGCTTGGAAAATAGTAATGCAAGTTACAATATAACAGCCTATATTTTCAACAATAGAAGCGATTATACAAAGTACAACGATCTTCTAAATATAGATGAAGATGGTGGTCCAGGTTATATTACAAGAGGAGTAACAGATTGCCATGATATTTTAACATACAAACAAGATTCAATGGGTTTTGTTTTGGGCCATGAACTGGGTCATATATTTCAATTACGTTTTTCACCAGCACAAAAAATCCAAGATTTGCATAAGGAGGATACTGAATTCATAGCAAATATTGTTGGACGAGAGGTAGAAGAAAAAACCCATAAAGCCATGCTTGAACAAAACAAAATCACACCCGAGCCGTATGAGGTAGATTACGCAAGTCCAGAACATACAGGCTCAAAGGAAGAACAAAGTAAGGTAGAAGAGAGCCAACAAGGCACTCAGCGACCAAGTGACTCGTCACCTAATGTTATTTTTCAAGCGCTTGACTACATTATTGGTTCCATTTCATCATTCTTTTCATGATTATTTGGCTCTAAAGAGAAAGCACAACCTGCTCAACAATCCGACGATAGCCTTTCTTTATTTGAATTTGATGCGAGCGAGTTAGATCACGATGTTGGAGATCACTTGTCAGACAATCATTATCACTCATCTGATGAGCTAATATAGCAAAATAACCCTACCCTTTTTAGTTATGTCTATAGCTTTTCAAATATGGGGAGGTAGTTGTTTAAACAATTAGATGAAAAATTAAGTAAATCATCCTGAAATTCCTGCTTTTTTGTTGCGCAAAGAAATGACTTTTATTTCATTAAATCTCTTGCATTCGGTTTAGGAGAAACGCAGATGAACATAGCAAAATACCTGGAGTATCTCAGCCGCTAACACATAGCGGAATGACGGTTTTCGAATCTTTAGGGTGTCATCCAAGTAGCCCATTTCTTGTCATCCCAGTGCTCGACACTGGGATCCAGTTTTCCATAAAACTGGTGTATTTTAACATAACTTTTATACTCACTAACCTAATAAAATTCCTGGATTCCAGCGTCACGCGCTGGAATGACACCACTTGTTGTAAAAATAAATGTTCGTTCATGAATTGCTTTAATGTTTAAGAAATTTACTAAATAAAAAAAAGCAAAAGAAGCCCCGGTCAATATCTGTTCAAAACATAAGCATCTTTTTAGCCTTAAACGCTGCAATTTAGCTGCTTTTAAACTACAACTAACCTTGGCTTAAACGTTAAGAAATTTACTAAGCAGAAAAAAAGGCAAAAGAATCCCGTGGTAGGAGCTGCTCACTCTCTAATCCTGCAAATTGGCGTACTATACTGTCTTAAACGACTTATAAGCGCGTTTCAGCTTGTATAGGTAAAAACCTAGAAGTCTAGGTAAAATTAATAAAGACATAAGGTGCACATAGTGCAAAAAATTAAACATAAGACGCCAAGTACGTAATACTCTTGTCGTTTAATCTGCACAGATGAAGATAACTAAATACCCCCAGTTTCATGATAATAGGGCTGGTGAAATTTGTCAAGTAGTTTTTAGCCTTGTTTCTATGCCGGCGTTAGCTACAAAGTAGGCTACCGTTTTTCATGTAAATGCAAGAGATCTATTGAAATACCCCTGCAAAACTATACTATTGATTAGTGCACTATAAATTTGAAACTATGGATATATTAGGCAAACTGGTAATCTTACTATCAGTTTTTTTACTCTCTCTTCCTTCATATTCATATCAATTTAGAACCAAAGCAAACCAAGCAGTAGTTTTAGATTTAGCCTCAGATTCGTTCATCTTTGAGCATAATTCCGATGAAAAAATGGCCCCATCTTCAATGAGCAAGTTGATGACTTTATACGTGGCCTTCGATTACCTAAAAGCTGGAATAATCAACATGGAAGATAAGTTTCGAGTAAGTAGAAAAGCGTGGGAAAGGAAAGGATCTTCTATGTTTTTGAGGGAAGGTCAATCTGTTACGGTGAAAGAACTACTCGAAGGAATTGTAATAGTTTCAGGTAATGATGCTTGCATCACGCTAGCTGAGGGTATTGCAGGGTCAGAAGAGAATTTCGTAATGGAAATGAACGAAGTTGCGCATAACCTGAATCTGAACAACAGTCACTTTGTCAATTCAAGCGGATGGCCGGATGAAGATCATTTCATGAGTGCAAAAGATTTGGCAATACTGGCGAAGAGGATTTTCACTGATTTCCCCGAGTATTACGATTTATTTTCTGAGCAATATCTGACATATAATGACATTTTACAAAAAAATAAAAATCTTCTACTTTTTCACGACATCGGAGTTGACGGCCTAAAAACCGGCTATACAAACGCTGGCAGTTACGGAATTGTAGTGTCTGCAAAACGAAACGATAGGAGAATTTTCGCCGTCGTAAATGGGTTAAGTACTGAAAGAGAGCGAATAGAAGAAGCAAAAAGACTGATACAGTATTCCTTAAATCATTTTAGCACTAGAAAGATATTCGCTAAGAACGATGTAGTTGAGGAAATAAATGTTCTGTACGGAAAAGACAGAAAAGTGCCCATCACAGTTGCAAACGACGTTACTATAACCTATAGCTGCAACTTGTATGATAAGATTAAGGTGCGTGTTGAATATAAAGATATGATACCTGCACCAATTAAAAAAGGGCAAGAAGTAGGCAAAGTTCTTATAGAAATACCAGGTATTGAGCAGCAAACGGCACCACTTTACGCAGTAAA
>JAITUS010000009.1 GCA_031286185.1 Rickettsiales bacterium | reverse complement strand
CACCCATAGACCTGTCATTCCAGCGCATGACGCTGGAATCCAGGAATTTTATCAAGTAGGTGAGCATAAAAGTAGCTGTTTTACGTTAAAATATAACATTAATTATTATGAAAAGAATGGATCCCCGTGTCACGCACTGGGATGACAGGAGAAGGGACTTGTTAACTGACAAGACGGTATCTTTAATTTGTCCTATTACTAGATTTGGTCTAAGTTAGACCTAACAAGCCTCAGTGGGGGCATCCAGTTGGGCCCATAAGAACTATTTGTTCACCTTCTTTGAAGTACTTACACAAATTAGTGGAACCACCGGTTTCGAGCACAATAGTGGAAATAATTCCTTTTTTTTTGTCTACTTCAGTGCCAGTCACAGCTATACCTTCCATAGCAAGGCTTGTAGCTTTTCTGCTGTTAGTTTCAAAACTTTGCAATCTAAAGAATTGCCCAGGCTTGAAATTTTTTGCAGCAAGTGGCGCTTTGATCACTATTTCTACTACTTTGTCGGTTAAATATTGAACTTTTATTACCTTTGCAGTGAACTGTTCTTTGACCTTATTGAAGAATTCTTCACTTGCCAGGTGTTCAACGCTTGACCACGCATTCTTTTTCTGGATACCAGTGTCAGCTACTTGGATGACAGAAGGAGGTATTGAGGTAGCAGGAAAAGGTTCAGTCTGGCAGCATGGTGTCATCCAAGTAGCTGACACTGGTATCCAGTTTTCATTATACAGCCATCTAGTGTACTCATTTGAAATTAAGTTTTCTGGATCCCAGTGTCTAGGCACTGGGATGACACCCTTTTTGGTGAAAGTTACTCTTATATTACAACATTCATACAGTTGTGAGTGTGACGCTGAAACCTGAGCTGGGGGGGCGTTAACTCCCTTCAAAAGCTGAGAGATGATAGGGTAGCCGTTTTTGGCACTTGCCATAGCTTTTACAACACTACCACTGTATGAAGGATGAAGATCACCGAAGAAACTAATTGCTTTACTGCCTTGCTTATACACTAATACTCTATCTTTATTTTGCATCTTAGGAGAGAATATTGGATCTACTTCTTCCCCTGATAAGCTAAGGTGAGCGAAATATCCATTGCTTAATTTAAAATGCTTTTTATCTTCCGTTGTAATGACTGTATTTGGCCCAGTACCCGCTGCTATAAGAACAGAACGTGCTTTTATACACTTGATTTCACCCGATTTTGTGTCTATCAGTTTTATCGATTCAGCATGGTTATACTTATCCGTCACAACTTCAACTGGCTCTAGGTTTTCGATAAAGTAAATCCCTTCTGAAAGTGCGTTTTGCACCTCCTCACTATTTAGTCGGTAACTTGGCGAATTTTTTAGCTCTTTTCTATATACAACTTTCACTCCCCCCAAACTCTGCATTAACTCCAATATTTTTGCTTCTCTATTCTCTTTTTTCGCTAATTCTTTCTCTTTTTGGATCGACTGTGCGTGCAATATAAACTCATTCGCAATTTCACGTTCTTCTTCTGTCCAATCTTTTTCAACGCAGTCTTTCCCATATTTACCAACCAATGTCCCGTAGCGAAGAAGAAATTTTTCTACTTGAATCGGATAATACGCTAAGGCTTCAGTGGCAGTATCAATTGCAGTAAGTCCCGCACCTATAACAACTATTGGCATGCGAATTTGCAGATTTGCTATAGAGTCAGATTTAAGAGCACCACTAAGTTGTAATGACATTAGAAAATCAGATGCCATGCGCACCCCACGGGCTAACATATTTTTTATCTTGATTATTCGTGGCTTACCAGAGCCAAGTGCCAGGGCTATGTGGTCGAAACCCAAATTGAACGCATCACTAACAGTTACTGTGCCACCAAAGCGAATGCCTCCATAAAATGCAAAATTTTTGCGTCTTTCTAGTAATAATCTAATAATCTTTAAGTAATTCTTGTTCCACCGAGAAGTAATGCCATATTCTGCTACTCCACCAAACCCACCGGCTGTGCGCTTACTCAATTTTTCATGCTTAAAATCTCTGATCGGCTGAAAATTACCAATCAGAGGTTCTATCTTTAATCCATCAATGGCGATAACATTATGCCCATCATTCAACAAATGATGAGCTAAATTAAAACCAGCAGGACCAAGGCCTACAACCAGGACATTTTTTCCAGTGTTTTCTTTCGGCAACGGCCGCTGAAAATTTAAAGGATTCCAACGACTAAGCAGAGAATATATTTCAAATCCGTATGGCAAACTGAGCACATCATCCAAAACTCTTGTTTCAACCATTGGCACATTCACAGGCTCTTGTTTTTGATATATGCATGAATTCATGCAATCATTGCATATTCTGTATCCAGTAGCTGCACATAATGGATTATCTATCATCACAATTGCAAGGCTGGCTATATTGTACCCTTCACTTTTTACCAGATTCATTTCTGATATTTTCTGCTCCAGTGGGCAGCCGTGCAGTTCAACTTTAAGTGGAGATTTTTTAAAAATCTCGCTTGGTTGATAGAATATGGCACTAGAATCTGCGTATTCTTTCTGGATCCCAGTGTCAGCCACTCGGATGACAGACGGTTGCAACCCCTTTGAGCAGCTGTCCTTATTTTGCCTATGACAAAATATGCAGTAGTGAGCATTATCTAATGCTTTATCTAAACTCACCTTTTCACTTGTTAGGTCAAAACCATATCGTCTTTTTACTTTATTTGAATACAGAACTTCAACTCCGTCTACTTCCTTTTTAGAGAATGATACGAGATTTTCGTGATCAACTTTTCTGTGAATACTAAAAAGTATACCCTGTTCATTTTTCACTTTCCACGCTGCATACTGCGCTGCAAGTTCTATTTCCTCTTTGTGATGCTCTTTATCCTCAAACCAACACATCACTTGCTCGGCGAAATTTTTTTCTGTTGTTGGTAAAGTAAAAAAGTGATTTAATCTGCTAGTAACACAACCAATGTCTATGTTTGCTATGTCAGTGTATTTGTTCAATGCATAGCGTTGAACAAATAACCTTTTGCATTTATATATTACAGCAAATTCGTTGTGCTTTTTCTTCAGCTCTTCTGTTTCTTTTTCAATGTTGAAAAGCTTTGCGATGAACTCATCAAGTAAATACGAAAGGTCTATAATTAGCTGACTATTTGTCGTTTGAGTGGCCGACATTTGTTGTTTTCTGGATCCCAGTGTCAAGCACTGGGATGACATGGAGCGATACTGGGATGACATGTGATAACACTGAGATGACATGGAGTAACACTGGGATGACACTGAAGCGTTTTCTCTTACTTTAATCAAGGAACAAAATAAACTTTCATCGTATGATTTGGCGTAATCTAAAAATGTCTCATCTAGTTTTATTAATCCATCGCGAATATATAGATCGGGAAATGAGATGTTAAAATTCAGCTGCATTGCCATATTATACAACGCATACATTGTTTTTTACAGATGAAAATTTTACTTGTTTTGCAACATGGCTAAAATTGTTGCTTCTGCAACCTTCTCTTCGTCTACATATGCAACACACTCAAACTTGCATGCACTCAAACGTGCATTTTTAATGTTAGATTGAAGAACCAGGGTGTCTCCTGGAGTAACTGGCTTTCTAAATTTTGCACTTTCAATGGACATAAAGTAAACAACTTTATTTTCCATTGTACTTTGACTTTCTTTACCAAGAACACATATTGCAGATGCCTGAGCAAGAGATTCAATTATTAAAACCCCTGGCATTATCGGATGGCCAGGAAAATGGCCAATGAAAAACGGCTCATTGAAAGTCACATTTTTGATTGCCTTTATATTCCTACCTGGATCACATTCTATTACTCTATCCACTAAGAGAAACGGATAAGAGTGTGGTAATACTTTTATAATATCACTGATATTAAACTGCATAATATCCTTAAAGTAAGCCTAGTTAACGTCTTTCAAAGCGAATTCTGGCATTTCTTTGTTTATGTTTTTTAATACTGCATCTGATAAATCAACTTTATCTAAATCAGCCTCATCCATAAAGTATAAAACCTGATTTTTCTTTGAAATAAATAGTACCAAGTCTATGGTGTTTTTTTCTGCGGTTTCTTTAGCAACTTCTTTTATCTCGTTAAAAATACTGTCTACTGCGTTTTTATAACTTTCTTCTAAATATAACATTTTTTTTACATAATTACCCTTAACGCTTGCAGCTTGCTTGTCACATTGCTCTGTTCTTTCCTTTTTTGCTTCTTCTGATAAAAGTCCAAATTCTTCTTTTGAAGGCTTGAATTTTTCTAGCTCACTTTCACATTCTTGCTGCAGTCTAGAACTTCGTTTTTTTATTTGCTGTTGTATATTTTGTAGAGCAAGAGACTCACTGATCACTTTGTCGCTATCAATAATCGCAACTTTTATGTTAAATGCACCCTCAGGTCGATGTTTTACAACCTTATAACCCACAAACAAGGAAATAACCAAGATAATAACTGATATAAATAATTGTGTGTATTTCATTTAAATCCCTACTTCGATAGAAAACTTAACATTCGATGATGGTATTATATCATAAGGTTCCTTAACTAAAGGAAAGCCAAAGTCTAATCTAAACCTACCACCAAAAGGAGAAGGCATCGAAAAACCAAAACCTGGTGAAACTCTCACAAGTTTACTGTCGTTGTATGGTTCTTTTTCTTTGTGTTTCTCATCTTTATCGTCTAAACCAAAAAGCGTTGCATAGTCAACAAAGAATGAGCCTTTGACGCCAATATAATCGTATAATTTCGGTAATGGAAAATCCACTTGTTGTGTTAAGTTAAAATAAGTCTTACCTCCCAACGAGCTTTTATCTTTTGCTCTTGGTCCAATACCAGAGAGGTCAAACCCTCTAATCTCATTACCACCTTTTAAAAAATGCTGGCCAATATTTAGCGGTTCATCGGTATAAGAAAAAATATGACCTGCTGCCATTTTAAAGCGCAGTATTGTATCATCATCAATCTTACTCAATATAGGATGTGTATAAAAAGACAAAAATTCAGATTTGAGGAAATTTACGTTGCCTCCCAGTCCTGAGACGTCCTGGCTTAAGCGCAATAAATAACCATCTCTTGGGGCGTATAGATTATCTAATTTATTATACGCTAATGTGTATCCTACTGATGAAATGTGATATTCACCTTCTCGGTCCTGTATTATTTCAGGGATATCACCGTCTCTTCCCCCCTTATTATCCATGTGTATATGATTATACTTATAAGAATAGCGGAGGGAATTAGTTAAGTTCTCTGTGACTTTATGTGATAATTTTGTAAAAAATCCCATGTCACAGCTATCAAAAGTGGTGTTTGGCTTATCTTGTTTTTCATAGAACACGCCTACACCTAATGATGTATTGGAATCATTAAAATTATTTTCAACGACTTCTAAATCAGTCGAAAATACGTATCGACTTTTCTCAATGGCAAAGGAGAGCTCTTTTCCGCTACCAAATAAATTACGGTCTTTAAAATCAGTTTTAAAAAATGCTCCGCCAGGAAAAGACACACCTCCTCCTAAATATAACGAGGTAGTGTTTTTTTCTTTAACATTTAAGTTAAGATTCACCACATTATCATTAATTGCATAACTATTTATTTTTACTGCTTCAAAAAAATCACTGCCAATCAATTTTCTACACGATTTTTGAATCTCAGATGTGTTATACGCGTCACCTTCTGCTACACTGAGCTTACTTCTGATTACTTTGTCTAAAGTATGGTCGTTACCGTCAATTGTAATTTGATTTATGTAAATCTTTTTACCTGGCAGCACCCTGTAAGCTACATCTACAACATTGCCACGCTGTGCGTATTCTGGATTGACTTTTGCAAATATATATCCTCTCTCGTTTAAATACTTGTTTATTTTTTCTACCGTATTACTAATTTTAACCTTATCGAATACTTTGTTACCTTCCTCAGTTATTAGTTCTAATATCTCTTCTTTTAGATTTGGGTCTTGAATTTTAGCTTCAACATCAATTTTATTGCTTCCAAACAAATATTGCTCTCCTTCATCAATCAAAAAAGTTAACACCACTTGATTATCATTATCAACTTCAGCAATTGGCTGAATACTATTGTTGATACACCCCTTGGACGAATAGAAGCGATCAAGCAACTCTTCGTTGATTAACAAATACTGTGGTGAGTAATGATTCCCACCTTTAAAAATAGCTCTGAATAACTTATTAAATACATCATTACTTTGCGTTTTAATAGCTTGCTCTAACTCATTTCCCGAAAAGTTTTTATTGCCTATAAATCTCATGTCCTTAATTCTAGATGTTTTTCCCTCTTTTATTTTAAAGACTAAATTAACCCTGTTGCCATCAAGCTTATTCAGCTCATATTCAATTTTAGCACCGATCTTACCGTTATTTCTATAAGTTGTGATTAAATTCAGTAAATCATTTTGTAATTTTGTTTCAGCAAAAATAGTCAAGGGTTTTGATTGAATCACGTTATTTAACAGTTCTTTGCTTTTAAATAGCTTATTACCTTTTAATATTACCTTGTTAATTAGCGGATTTTCTTGAACTTTTATTACCAAGTTTTTTTCATCACCGATGTAAGCGTTAACATTAGCAAATAACTTTGTTTTGTATAAAACCTTTATAATTGAATCTATGTCGTCGTTGTTTACATAACTACTAGGTTCTAATTTTGTATAAAACTTTATTGTTTGGCTGCCGATTCGCTCATTACCAACGTATTTAATATCCTTTATCTGCGTCTTTTTCTCATTTTCTAAAGCAACAAGTAGTGTAGGAACAGAGATAAAAATTACTATTAATATATAAAACAGTTTCTTCATATTTATCTTAAATAAAGATGTCTGATATCATTTGAGGTCGCAATTGCCATCAGCAAGAACAATACGGTAGCACCAAAAGTAGCAGCATATTTTTGACATTTCAAACTCAAATCTCTGCGCATGACCGCTTCTATAATGTAGAAGAATAAATGTCCACCATCCAATGGTAAAATTGGCAGTAAATTAATCGCAGCTAAAGTAGATGAAAGGATAGCCATGAAATATAAAACCATAGTAAATCCCTGTTTAGCTGATTGTCCTGAATATTTTGCAATTTTTATTGGTCCACCTATTTCATTTATACTTCTCTTACCAACGATAATTTGAAAGAGGGCTTTGATTGTTAAGCTCATAGCATGGTAAGTTTCATTTACTGATAGGTTCATAGCTCCAAGAAAAGATGACTGCTTTAGCCCTGTTATATCAACTGAAGTAACTCCTATAGTTTCTCTTTCTATCACATTACCAAAAGCGTCTTTGTCCTTAATTGTTAATGGAGTTAAACTGGTCCTGTGCTTCTCATTATTTCTGCTATACTCAATCTCCATTCTTGTTTTAGGATTCGATGTTATCACACGTGAAATATCTTCAAAATATTTTATTTTATATTCATTGATCTGTGTAATAATGTCACCTGGCAATAAACCAGCTTGCTCTGCTGGTCTGCCTTCAATTACACTTCCAATCACTGGTGGAGTGCGATAATAGCCTGCTATGCTAAAGAATATTGTAAAAGCTATAACAGCAAGTACCATGTTTGCAAATGGTCCTGCAAAAACTATTGCTGCTTTTTTATATCGCGGTTTTGTGTGAAGTGAATATAACTTTTCTTCTTCAGTTAATTTTTGTTGATCAGCTGGGACGCTTGCTGCATTGCTGTCTCCTAGCATTTTAACATAACCGCCCAGTGGAACAGCACTTAATTTCCATCTAGTTCCAGACTTATCATGAAAACCAAAGATTTCAGGACCAAAGCCTATGGAAAAAGACTCAACTTTAACTTTGCATGCTTTGGCGATAATATAGTGCCCGTATTCATGCACAAATACTACAACAGAGATGATTAAGGCAAATGACAAAAGGTCATATGCTCCATTACTAAGCTGATGGACAAGATTAGAAATTAATTCCACCTGTATTTTAGATATTAACAAAATGTTAAGTATATTAAAACGTGCCTCGCTTGACAAGTGTTTAATTTAACCTTTAAAATAAAGAAAGTTTAGTGACAGATACCTCTTTATTAAGAAAAAAACTGATGTATAGAAGCTGGCATAGAGGGTGCAAAGAAACTGATATGCTTTTAGGGTATTTTACACTGAAGTATCTTAATAAATTTTCCCTAAATGAACTAATTGAGTATGAAAAGATAGTTGATCTTGATGATTATGAATTATATTGCTATATAACCCGCAAAACAAACCTTCCTTCCAACTTAGATAGTAAGATAATGGATTTAATTACTTGCTTCATTGAAGCTAATCCTTTATGCACTCAATAATTTTATTTACTCTACTTAACACTTTAGTGTACTCTGTTCTTTTTTCGTTTCTATACTTTTCACACTCTTGATTCATTTCGTCCAATTTTTTTGTTAATTCTAAAACTTTATCCTCAAGAGTTAGTGCTGCAAGTAGGAAATTTAATGCGTCCGAGCCCTTACCTCCAGTTTTTTGAGATATAGAACTAACTAGCTTGTTAAAATTATTAGCAAGGTACAATAAATGATCCTTTTTTTCACTTTCACAAGATATTTTGTATGTACTGTTGCGTATAACTATTTCTACTACTTGCATATAATGCTAAAAACTTTTATTGTATACGTTAACTTACCCCCACTTTCATCTTATTTACTGTATAAACTTTTATTCATTTATTAAATAGGATAATTTTTTACTGCTACGAAAATATGTTTTAAAGTATTGATTTTTTACAAACTTCTGTAACATAAAGTGACTTGTCTCTTTCAAGTTATAACTCCTAATTGAAAAGGAGCCAAATCCCCTAATTTCAATTCTATTATGACGCTTCAACGTACTCGAAAGTATCTCAAAAAATCTGTTGACTATAGCTGCTATAACCATTTTGTCTAGGAAAGGATGCTTCTCTGCCACCTTTGTTATTATGTTAGATTTCGTTGCCATTTACACGAAGCTAAAATTACAATCATTTAGCAGATAGTATTATATTATATTCTTCAACGCCCAATACTTCAACTTCTATCTTTTCTGACATAGAAAACTTTTTATTTTCCGGCAGGTGCTCTTGATCTATTAAGAGAGTTACATCATTTTCAACTTCAACAACTAGTCCACTATCTTCTCTCTTACCTACGGTAACCTGCATTTTGTCTCCTGCCTTGACTTTCTTTATCAGTTCTATAAGTGGATCATACTCTATTTGCTTTATGCCAAGGTGAATTCTTGTTCGATCCACGTTAGCCCTTATTACTTTTGCCCCTATCGCATCGCCCACATTATACTTTCTTATCTCATCTGAACCATTTTTAGACCAACTTAGATCTTGCATATAAATTGTTCCTTCAACATTTTCGTCTATTTCACGATCATCAAAAGTAACAGATATATATGAGCCAGCACTATTTTTAACTTTACCAGAGACAATGGAACCAGAAGGGTATTTATTGACAAATACTTGCCAAGGGTTATCTACACACCTTTTCATACTCAAACTCATTCTGTTTTTAGTAGTATCGATACTGAGAATTTTAACAGACACTTCTTGCCCCCTAGTTACAAGACTACTAACTGGTAGATTGCTCTTAATCCAAGTTATTTCTGATGAGTGAACTAAACCTTCGATTCCAGGCTGAAGTTCAACAAATAACCCATAATCTTCTATGCTTGTTATATGCCCTTTATGGACGCTGTCAATCGGATATTTTGACTCTACATCTTGCCAAGGGTTATCTTCTAGCTGCTTTATGCCTAGGGAAACTTTTGCATTTTCCTTATCTATTTTTATAATTTTGACCTTTATGGTCTGGCCACAAGCAAAAACTGCAGATGGATGACTCACCCTACTCCAAGAGATATCTGTGATATGTAGCAATCCATCTATAACTCCTACTGCATCTGACTCATGAATACCAACGAATACACCATAATGAGTAATGCTTTTTATTTTTCCTTCCATTATATCACCCTCATTTAAAGACTCTAAAAACTTGTTTTTTTCACCAGCATGCAATTTTTCTAATACTAACTTCCTTGATACTACGATGTTACCCTGTTTCTTATCCATTTTAAGCACGATGAACTTTTGCTCAGTTTCAATAAGGTGCTTGACATCTTTTACTTGCTTCAGATCCACATGACTCAGCGGCAAAAAGGCACTTATTCCGTCACCAAGATCAACAATAAAGCCGCATTTAATTGAGCGTTTGATAATTCCACTGACTTCAGCCCTTGTAACTGCATCTTCTTCCAGTTTATGCCATTTTTCGTCCCTAATCGCTTTTTCACGGCTAAGAACTACATTACCATGATAGTCTTCAATTCTCTCTACATAAACTCTAATTTTAGAACCAACAACAATCTCATCGTTGCAACCAAGCTCCTTGATTGGAATTCTCCCATCAGACTTTAAGCCAACGTCGACCACGACGTCATTAGGATTTACTCGTGTAATGACACCTTCTACTACATCTCCTTCCTTAATTTTATTAATAAAAGAATCTTCAAATAAAATGTTACTTTGATCTTCAAACTGGCCTTGGCATATATCTTCTATGAACTTGTTTGACGATAGTTTTCTGATACTAATTGGTAGATTTGCCGTTGGATCATTATTATTCATGCAATGTGCCCTTCAATTTAAACTTTATTAGAAATAATACATTATATAGTATTAACAATTAGTTACAAGCAGTTTTTTTGTTAACTCACTGATAGACTTCTTGCATAAAAAACAGCTTTTGGCAGCGCGCTAGGCATACAACAACCGTTTCCAATAGAAATAAAAAAACTACTTGACAAATTCTAACAACTTCACTACCATAACAATAAGGGTATTTCTGACTCAAAACTTGTTTTTGATCTGCAGGCTCAATGACAAAATTCAGTAAAAAAACTCAGGGTATTTTTTGGCGGATTGTATCAAATTATAGCGGCTGCATGTCTTTTGAAATTTTTCTACATTCAGCCAAATCGCGCTTAAACTAAGCGTCAGTAAATTATTATAGCGCCAATTTAAGGTATTATAGAGTCAAAACTCGCTACTCGGGGTTTTTTTGCCTTTTTTTCTCATTTGGTAAATTTCTTAATATTATAGCTGTTGCAATTTATGAACGAACATTTGTTTTTACAACAAATGTTGTCATTCCAGCGCGTGACGCTGGAATCCAGGAATTTTATTAGGTTAGTGAGCATA
>JAITUS010000145.1 GCA_031286185.1 Rickettsiales bacterium | reverse complement strand
GAGAGACTATGGACATCAACAAAACAAAAGATTCTGGGTTCAACTTAGGATATGAGAGACTTTTTGTTTTTTTTTCTTTACCAGATGGATGGTTTAATTGTGGAACTGAAGCTTTTACTGTACAAGTAGATTCACAGATTAAACGCTCTGGGAGATATGCTGTACGGATAGAATCGCTTGGTCAACCAAGCACAGAAGATTTTAGTATCATCGCACGATTACTTCCACCTATTTATGAAGGCGAGAGTATCACTTTGAAAGCATTTATGAAGACTGCAAGCGAAACTGAGCAGATAGGATTGCTACTTCGCGTAGATGGCGAGAACAACGAAGTTTTACAGGCTTCCACTACCACACAAAGAGGTGAAACAGACAGCAATGGATGGACAGAATATTCCATCACTTTACCACTACCAGAACAGGCAAGTGTGATAATCATCGGTGCACAATTAATGAGTTCTGGTGCGGTTTGGGTAGATGATTTCCAAGTGTTGATTGACGGTGTAGATATTTCTATTGCACCCATTATTGGTCAGCCACATGAAGAAAAGGAATTAACAACACCTCTGATTTATACTTTGCCAACACCTGCTTTAGATGGTAAGATTAGTGTAGAAAGGGCACTATCACGGAGACGTTCCTGGAGAAATTTTCAGGACACGGCGTTGTCTGTTAATCAGCTTTCTCAAATATTATGGTCAGCATATGGAGTAACATCGCCAATTCCTGAGCGTGAAGATTTGCGAGGAGGTTTACGAACAGCACCTTCTGCTGGTGCGAGGTATCCTTTTGAGATTTATGTAGCTATAGGGAATGTAGAATGAATTGAATCAGGATTGTATAAATATATTTCAGAGGAACACAAAATAGTCAGAACTAATGCTATGGATATTAGACCACTTTTAGTTCGCTCTGGCGTGCAAAGAATGGTTGCAGAGGCCCCTATAACAGTAATATATACTGCGATTTTTAGTAGAATGACTGATAGATACGGAGCACGTGGCCGAGAAAGATATGTATGGATAGATTTAGGACACTCTGCACAAAATATATATTTGCAAGCAGAAGCCTTAGGACTCGGGACATGTGCTATTGGGGCTTTTAACGACCATGCAGTTAGTCGAGTTATGCAATTGCCTGTTATTGAAGAACCATTGTATCTTATGCCTATCGGGTATATTGGGAAGAGGATAGATTAGTGAAAAAGAATATAAAGAAGAAAACTTGCCTGTGTTGGAGAAGCATCGAGAAAAATGTGTACAATCAAAGTAATGGTCTGTAAAGAGACAAACTACGTTTTTCATATGCTGTCAGTCTCAAAAAATGGCTATGACAACGAATATGGAGCTAGGTATTCTGTCCACCATGGTTTGGAAGATTTAGCTTTACTAAAGAGGCTCGAAAAATTCATCACTGTAATTGGTGGTGAACATGTTGGTGAGTTGTATTGGCTATTGGTTAGTTTGCCAGCTTCAATTGAAGTAGGTGAAATGCTGTTTTATGAAGTAATGTATGAGCTATTTAACTATGGTGATGTAGAAAATAATGTAAAGAAACATTTTGGTTTTTACAAGTCAATTTTTAGATTAGAAGATAGTTTTAATGTGGTTGTTGGGACTATTGATGAGTATCTTTATAGTCGATTTTATCATTTGAAAGAAATGATTGTTGATATATGTAAAGTCATGATAAATAATTATGATGTTTATCTTAATCGTGTTTGGGAGAAATCCTATTTAGAGCTAATGTCGTATGCAGAAAGGTTGCAGGAGGTTTTAGATAATGGTGCTGTGGCTGAAAAACTACAGAATTTAATAGGCGTTGTGCCAGAAACAAACTTCTATGTTTCTTTGTGCAATTCATTGCAGGGTGGAGCAGAAGCTATTGACATATCGTTTAATACTCATGTTTTTGGGACAAAAAGCCACAGTGGAGCTGAAAGAGAAATGGAACGTATGAAAAACTTTATAATCCATGAGTATATCATATTTCTGCTAAAGAAAGCATTGGTAAATACACCTGCATTTACTGACCATAAGTACTGGCATTATTTTGAAGCTTTAGCTGCTTTTTATGCAAGTAAAATTATTGAAGGACGAGGATTGTATGATGACGATGCGCGGGTTTTAGAAATCGTAGATTTTTATAAAAATACACACATGAGAGAGCATGGTTTGTCTGCTGTAGAAATGTTTAGTAGAGCAATGGAATTGATATCTAATCAAGACAGTCTTACCTTTTATATTTGAGAATTTGATAATTATCGATGAAAACTCAGCTTTAGCGAGATATGATGGCAAGTACGGAATAGTAAACATAAATAGTTTAAAAAAGAAATAAATAATTTAAAGGAAGGTTTTAAATGATTAAATCTATTATTGGTATATCTTTTGATTGTCCTGATGCAAATGAGCTTGCTGATTTTTATGTGAAACTCACTGGCTGGGATAAAGAGATTGTTAGTGATGAGTTTGCAGGACTAAGGACACCAGAGGGCATTTTACTCGTATTTCAAAAAGTAGAGAGCTATGTGCCTCCTGTTTGGCCTTGGACAGAAAACAAGCAACAACAAATGGCTCATATTGATTTTTTAGTAGATAATCTTACGCTGGCAGAAACACTTGCTATTGAGTTAGGTGCCAAAAAATCAGAAACTCAGTATTATGATACATCAACTGTAATGTTTGACCCTGCAGGACATCCTTTTTGTTTATCGACGATATTGCAATGAGAAGTACAATAGGTATAAATATCAGATACATTCAAATCGTCAATCATCTCTCTCTGTCCAAAAAGATAATCCTGCCATGCTTTTTATGAGAAACTGGGGTATGTTATCTATGGAGAGCGAATAGACTATGGAGATCATGAGAATTATTTAATGATATATATAAATTA
>JAITUS010000119.1 GCA_031286185.1 Rickettsiales bacterium | reverse complement strand
GTATACCGCCACACAAGGCGTGAATTAGAAGTATTTTTTGATTTCACAATACAGCTTAGGCAATTTAGATTCAATTTTTATAATTTTCTTGTTGACTGACAAGACGGTATCTTTTTTCTATTTAATGAATTTCCTAAATATAAAGGTTATACCGACTTTCGTTATCAGAAAGTCAAACAAGATACATAATAAATTCGCTAAATCTCTAATCGTAGGAAAACTTTTTAATTTACCATTGGGATTTGGTATAATAATGAGATTTGGTATAAGGCAATGCTTCAGTTTGCAGGTGTTTGATCGTTAATACGAGTATATATTGAATGGAAAAAATTAGACTTTACGTTGAGAAGGTGTTATCACAAGGCGTTAGTTTAGAGCTTAGTCCAAAGCAAAGTCACTATGTTTGCAACGTTATGCGACTTAAGAAGAATGCCAATATTTCTTTTTTTAACGGAAGGGATGGAGAGTGGTTAGGAGAAATAGTTGATACATCGCGTAAATTAGCGAAAGCTACACTTAAAGAATGCACCAAACAACAGCAATATGAAGAAAATTTATATCTATATTGTGCTATGGCAAAAAATGCCGCTTTAGGCAACATAATAAGACAGGCAACTGAAATGGGGGTAACCTGCATCCAATTTATTTTGACGGAGCATACGGTAGTAAAAAATGTTAATCTGGGTAGAGCAAAATTACAGGCAATTGAAGCGGCAGAACAATGTGGTAGAACAAGTATGCCAGAGATTTTGCCTCCTATTAATTTTCGTGATTTACCTGACTCTCAGGATAGAAGTTTTATTTTATGTGATGAAACAGGGCAGGGAAAGTCTCCTAATGAAGTTCTGAAGAACAAAAAAAATATTGCTATTATTGTTGGTCCTGAAGGTGGTTTCTCACACAATGAACTTAGCTTTGCTGATAAGTTCTGTCAGAAATTAAGTCTAGGGAAGAGAATTTTAAGGGTAGATACTGCTGTGGTTGCTGTACTTACTTTGGCCAGTGTAAGGTGTACTACACACCTTTGAGAGACTGCTGATGAAGCTTAGAGGTGAATGACAATGATTATCATAACTTTCCTTATCGCTGCCAATACTTAAAGATCTAGATAGTTTTCTCTTCTTTAGTGGAACATTATCAGGATCATTAAGAACACCTACCGTTATTGTATATGCTTGATTGAGGTCAATTTGTTTACTAGCGAGTAGACGAATGTCTTTTTCCAGCGCTTCTGTTTGATTACGGAAAACTTCCCCTTCTTTCTTATTTTGTAATTCGCTCTTCAGATTTTCAATTTTCTGAACTTTATTTTCAATTATTTCTTTCAAATTATTAATCTCTATATCTTGTTCTTCTAATAACGTATGATACTTTTCGCGCGTTTTTCTCTCATTCTTTAGGTCGTTTTTCAAATCTTCAATTTCATACTCTGATTTTTCTACTATACATATATAAAACTCCTTTGCTTCTTGATTTTCCTGTTTTAATTTCTGCAGTTGAGCATGCAAGTCTTGTATAGTTTCATGATTTTTATTTATTACTAGTTCTGCGTCTTTATATGTTTGCTGCTCTGCTCTTTTTGATTTTTCCAGCTCATCCTTTAACTTCCTGTTTTGTACGTCAACAAATTTTAACTTTTCCTCTAGTTCTTTATTTTTCTCATAAAGCTCTTGAACTTTCTGCTCTTGCTCTGCATTAAGTTGGGTTATCCTCTCATATATTTTGCCCATTTCTTTTTTGAGTTTTTGTTTCTCTTCTTTATACTCAGCTTGTAAACTATTATTCTCTTCCCCTAGTTTTTCAATTTCTTGTTTGGCTTTTATAAGTTCCCGATTTGATTTTATTTGTTTTTCTATACTATCGCTTAATGCTTGCTTTTCTCCTTCCAATGATAGTAACGCTTCTTTCAAATCTAATATCTTTTGCAAAAGCTGTTCTTTTTCTTTCTCTAACCCCTTATTGGAGCGTTCTAATTGGTCGTTCTTGTCTCCTAATTTATAATTTTTCTCTTTCAGTTGATTTAGTTCCTCTTTCAATTTCCTTGATTCACTTATTAACTCTTTCTTTTCTGCATTAGCCACTTCCAACTTTTTCTTTAGGTTTTTCCCTTCTTCACGCACATTTTCAAGTTCTTGTGTTTTCTCTTGCAGATTATCTGATATACTTTTTAACTCTTCATCTTTTTGTTTTAATTTAACTTGCAATTTTGCATTTTTTTGCTTCTCCTTTCCAAATTCATTTTGTAAATCGTTATTATACTTTTCTAACTCTACATTTTTTTGCTTCTTTTTTTCAAGCTCACTCTGTAAGTCGCTGCTCCTTTCCTTCAACCTTTCAATCTCTTGCTCAGTTACTTCAATTTTCTTATTTAATTTCTCTACTTCTTTTCTAGATTCCTCATGTATTTTGTTCTTTTCTGCTTGTAAATTTTCAGTCTCTTTTCCTTGTACTGTAATTGTTTGCTTAGCTCGTTCGAGCTCACGTTGTAAATCATTCCTCTGCTTGTTTAATTCTTTAATTTCTTGCTGAGTTGCAATTGGTTGGAAGTCAGTTTCCATCTGAGCCTCAGCGTGTTGTGTAGTAACTTCTGTCTGAGTTTCAGTATGCTGTAAACCAACTTTCGTTTGAGTTGCAATTGGTTGAGAGTGAATTTCCACCTGAGTTGCAACCTGCTGTAGATTAACCTCTGTTTGAGTTGATGCATCGTTGTTAGTAGAAAAAAGGGGGCTATTGTCAGCATTATTTTCAGAGCCTTGCCTATCTAATTCCTCATCTTGATCGACCCTTATAGATTCATTATTTTGCAGGTTATTATTAGCAACTAGCACAACATCGGGCAATGGTGCATTTTTATTTCTTTCCAATAATGCTTTCACGGCATCATATAAGGAGAGGCCTTGAATGTATAATTCCTTATTTAGTTCTATTAATTCCCAAAACTCCTTTGATGGTGACTCAAAATCTCTACCATCAAATTTCAGTATTTCAGTGATGCCATCACTACTTACGTTCATAACCATGGTACACATAAAAATTTTCCCAGATTTATCTGTCGCAGGCCAAGTGCTTGTCATCTCATAATATGCGCCCTCTTTAAATTCATAATGTCTTTTTTTGTTTTCTCGATAAGCGTATATGTCGTGCTTTTTATCGCAATATACATTCAATTCACTAATATTTTTTTCTTGCTGTAAAATATCACTGATTCTTATTGGTTCATTTCCATCATAGTTAGTAAGGTTAATGTTTAAAATTCTATCAGCATCGTTAGTTCCTGTATAATAAGCTTGAAACTTTACGTCTTTCCTTTCAAAGTACTTACTTGCAGCTTTTTTTGCCTGGTTTGCTAATTCTATGTGGTGATCCAAGTCTTTCTTACAGCTTTCGCTGAAAGATTTGTCTATACACTCTTGCTTAAAATCCTCATCATTCATTAAGTCTCTTAACAGATCGTAAAATTCCCATTTATCCTGATAATATTTTCTTGAAACAGTAATGCTGTTTTTTCCTTTTAGTTCTGCTAATATTTCTTTCAACGTCAGAAAATTTGTTGGCATAGCATACCTCCTTTACTATATCCCCTGAGAATAACTAGACTATTAAAGCTTTTTCTATATTAACTTTTGTGATTAAACTCGAGCTTGGCTCTTTCGCTTTTGTTGCACACTGAACTTACCTTACTATATCTACAATACTACTTTAATAATAGCATTATACCTTAAGTTATGCAAGAATTTTCTTGGATATAAGAACTGATAAGGGTGCTGTGGAGGGCACCCTTCAAAAAATTTGGATATCTATTGAGAACAGTTAAGATTAGGTAATTTTTCATTCATTCTCAGATATCTAGCCACTTTTCAAATCACTTTTTCTTACTTTTTATATTTGAATTTCTAAAAAATAGAAGAGTGTACATTTTGTAGCACTCTGCTTCTCTCTTTGAAAGTATTGATCCTTTTCTTACTATATTTAGTTTTCAGTGCACTTGTTTTTTTAGAGATCTTTTTACTACCACGTTTTTTGAATTGCACGTTAGAATCAAAATTTAACTCTCCTTTTTTGTCTGCAAGTGCAGGTAGCCTTCTCTTATCTTGAGGTGTAATGAAAGATAACGCGTATCCTTCAGCTCCAGCGCGTGCAGTCCTACCTATGCGATGAATGTAGTCAGCTTGCGATTGTGGTACATCATAATTAATAACGTGTTGTATGTGGGGAATATCAAGACCACGAGAGGCAACATCTGTTGCAACCATGATTTGATTGCGGCCGCGACGAAAGGAATTGATGACTCTTTCACGTTTGTGCTGCCTTAAATCACCATGAATTGCTAAAGTGCTATAGTTATCTTCGCGCAATTTGTTAGCCAGCTGATCTGCTCCTTGCTTTGTTTTGACGAAAATAATGATTGATCCTTCACGTTGACATAGTTGTGTAACAAGTTTGCCATATTTTTCTGATTCTGATGCATAAATAACTTCTTGCTTGATTTTTGTAGAGGTTGTAGCTTCATGCTCAACAGAAACACGTTCTGGCTGACTAAGGTATTTCTCAGCGAGTTTAACTATATCACCAGGAAGAGTTGCAGAGAACATCAGAGTTTGCCGTGTTTTTGGCAGATATTTCATAATCTCTTCAATTTGAATTCCAAAACCCATATCGAACATACGGTCTGTTTCATCAAGCACAAGAGTGTTGATATTGTGAGTAATCAAAGTTTTACGTGCAATATGGTCTATAATACGACCAGGAGTACCTATTACAATTCGCGGTTTTTTTCTTAACTGGTTTAGCTGCTTGAAGATAGGCTCACCACCAATTAGTAAGGCAATCTTTAACACGGAATTTTGAAATAAGAATTTTCTTATCTCATTCGTTACCTGCTGTGCTAACTCTCGGGTTGGTACTATAACTAAGGCTGAACTAGCATTAGACTCATCTAACAACTTAGCAACCAACGGAATAGCAAACGCCAAAGTTTTTCCAGTTCCTGTTTGAGCAGATCCGAGAATATCTTTACCCTGTAGAGCTAAAGGAATTGCCTGTATTTGAATCGGAGTTGGAACGGAAAGATTGTGTTTGTCTAGAGCTCGCCTGAGCAAAACTGGAAGATTCATCTCCTGAAAGCTGCTCACAAAAACTTTTACCATCAAAATACGATTAGTCTTCTAGCAACTTTAAATTTATTGCAGATTTTTTCTCTTCTCCATTTCTACCTCGCTCCTCCTTGAGCTCATAGCTTACTCTTTCTCCTTTTATTCCCTTCTCCTTATTTTCTCCTCTGAGTGAATCAGGTCTTATTCCTGAACGCTCTAACGTACTAATATGTACGAAAACATCACTCCCTTTAGCCTCTGGCTTAATAAAACCATAACCTTTTTCGGCATTAAACCACTTTATATTACCAAATTCCATTTGAACAACTCCTAAAACTATTAACTAACATTACTAATGTGATGAAAAACTTTGAAATTATAATTGGGGATGCCCGAAGCCTAGCCATTGAAACTAAACTTCTATACTCCATAATCTATCCTAACATTACACAGTCATAGTACACAATTATTGTACCTGATGCAACTAAATTTTCTAGTTGTTAAGCGAGCCTGCAACTGTCATTTCACTAACTTTAATCGTTGGTGAATTAAATTGCCCACAAAAAGTAAAATCGCTTGCAACAACTAAGTTGCTAAACATGTCTTTTAAATTGCTGGCAACAGTAATCTCGTGTATTGGATATGTTATTTTTCCATTTTCTATAAAAAATCCTGATGCGCCTTGACTGTAATCACCATTGATTAGATTAACACCAAAACCAAACAAATCAGTTATGTATATCCCCTCTTTCACTTCCTCAATTAATTCCTCAAATGATATATTGCTATTTTCAATATAAAGGTTACTAGCTGTAGGAGCAATTGCGGCATTACTTGCGCGAGTTGCATTTCCTGTTGTTTCCAAGTTTAATTTTTTAGCCGAATATAGATCTAAAATCCAATTTTGTAGTACTCCGTTCTTTACAAGCATATTTTTCCTGCTGGTTATCCCTTCTCCATCAAATGGTCTTGATTCTATACCCCTTGGTAACAATGGGTCATCAATAATGTTGATTCTATCATTGAAAATCTGAGTATTTAAATTATTTTTCAAGAAAGAGCTGTTACTTACTATATTACTGCCATTTATAGCAGAAGCGAAACTTTTCACTAACTCTTTTGCTGCTCTTTTTTCAAAAATAACCGGAAATTTACCAGTTTTGATTGTACGTGAATTTAATTGATCAATTGCCCTTTTTGCTGCCTCTTTTCCTATTAATTCTGGTGACTTTAAATCGCCGAAATTGCACGCTACATCGTAGTCATAGCCAACCTTCATTTCACTTTCTTCTCCAGCAACAACGGAAACTTGATTAACAAAGGTTGATTTGCTAAACGAGCCAATAAAACCAGAAATGGTAGATAATGCTGTGTTTACTAAGGTATGTGAAGAAGAGGCCCCTTCGGAGTTAATGATATTTTTATGTGCAAGAGCTGAATTTTCTGCGGCTTCAGCAATCCCTTTTAAATTATCAATAGTTACAACATTATTGTCTAAGATACCTAAGTCTGCAGAAGAGGTATAATTATCTCCACCTATAGCAAAATTAATATAAGGATCTTCTGGTGCGTTCTTTGCCATTTCTACTACTTGATTTACCGTATCACCAAGGTTGTTTAAATCGTTTGTAGAAATATACGCAGCTTTGGTCTTGCTTGCTATGGCTCTAATTCCTATCGTGCAATTCTTAGATTGTGATATTTGTTCAATTTTTGATAGCCGTTGAGAAACCGAGACTTTGTTGGTTTCATATATTGTAACTTCTGCATCTTGGTTCTGCTTTTTTATTAGTTTGATGATATCTGCTGCAATATTTAGTATATTCATTTCTTACCCCTTAGGTTTCTATAAAGATTCTGCACCACCTATGACTTCGATCAAGTCAGTTGTAATTGCTGCTTGACGAGAACGATTATAAAGCAATGCTAGCTTATTCAGCGTCTCTTTAGTGTTTCTATTTGCTGATTCCATTGCAACCATTCTAGTACTATTCTCACTTGCTGCGCTCTCAAGTAAAGCAGAGTAAAGGGCAGCTGTAACGTAACTTTGAATCAAAGATCGTAAAATAAATTCAGTATTTTGTGGCTCATATTCATAGCTGTAATCTATTGTTGGATCAGCCAGAGAGTTATCAATCAAGGATGAATCCTTACTCCATGGTTTTATTGTTTCCAA
>JAITUS010000090.1 GCA_031286185.1 Rickettsiales bacterium | reverse complement strand
TACGCTTTATTTCTTGTTCATATGCTATGAACTCCTTTTCTGACCAGTTGAATCTATTTAGCTCCTCATATGCTTTTTTGATTATTACGTCACTTCCTATTATTTTTTCCAATTCCTTTTCGCTGGTTTCATCTGCATACTTAAAGAAGTATACCCACTTTTCAACTATGTTCTCCAACTGATCTTCCTTCGTTTTAGGGAATTTTGGCAGTTCAATAAATGTAAAATAAAAATCTTTTAGATCATGTTCATTAGTATCTTCATCTCGAATAGTATGCTTTGATTTATACTCGGACTTGTCAGGAAATAAGATACAATCTGCAATGGCAATAAAGATAATTTCTTTGAGGTCTTCATATTGATCACCTTTATTAGCCTGTCTTGAATAAGCTTTAGCAGCATAGTATTGAGCACGTTTTTCAAAGCCCTTAGTTTTAGCGACCTGCATTTCGACTATTACTTGCACCCCATTTTCATCTCTACAGAGAACATCAACAATGCTCTGCTTTTTGGAGGCAATTTCAGCATCCATAATAATACTGAGGAACTCTATTTCTTTATATTTCATCCTTGCCAGTAAAGCCCAAGATATCATTGAGAAAGTGAATGAGAATATCCTTATTCTTTTCAGTACCGAAGATGCGCCGAAATGCTACATCATTTTTAGGGTCGAGAAATTTTGAGAAAGCTACAACTATAGTGCTTTAAAATATTAATAATTATGCACTATTCTATAAAAATATTCAATCTTTTTGTTTTGGATGTATTGACCTACGAACCCAAGCCTCATCTTGAATTGCAATTATATTAAAAAATTTACTAAGCAAAAAAAAAGGCAAAGAAATCACGAGTAGCGAGTTTTGACTCTATAATACTTTAAATTGGCGCTATAATAATTTACTGACGCTTAGTTCAAGCGCGATTTGGCTGAATGTAGAAAAAATGTAAAAGACATGCAGCCGCTATAATTTGATACAATCCACCAAAAAATACCCTGAGTTTTTTACTGAATTTTGTCACTGAGCCTGCAGATCAAAAACAGGTTTTGAGTCAGAAATACCGTTGTTGCTATGATAAGGGTGCTGGAGGAATTTGTCAAGTAAATTTCTTTGTTTCTATGGCTAAAAAATCTGAATTCAGCCATCTACCGCAAAGGTATTATGATAGACAAAAGCAAATGCTTTTTGGTAAATGAATGAACCTTGCATTTTATCTTAGTTATTGCTATTCTAAATTAAAGAAATCGGGGCGTGGCGCAGTCTGGTAGCGCATTTGGTTTGGGACCAAAGGGTCGGGAGTTCAAATCTCTCCGCCCCGATTCTTTTATCAACACATATCTTACAGATTTCTAAATAATTTTACAAGATACTGATTATCAGGTAATATAGCCAATATTTTTATCTTATGTCCATCATGGTTGAAGCCGTACAAATAAAAAGAACTGGAGGACCGGAAGTATTAGAATTTGTAGATAAAAGTACAAGTGAGCCAAGAAGCGAGGAAGTTTTGGTACGTCATACAGCTATCGGGTTAAATCGTTATGACTTGGAGCATAGAAAAGGCATTCGCAAAATTAAAAACCTGCCATCAGTGCTTGGAGTAGAAGCAGTTGGAGTTGTTGAAAAGCTCGGTAAAAAAGTGAGCGATGGCTTAGAGATTGGAGATAGAGTTGGATATTGCACAGCACCACCTGGAGCATATTGCGAAAAACGTATCATACACCAAAAATATCTGATAAAGATTCCAGACGAAATACCGGATGAAATTGCAGCAGCAGTGCTATTTAAAGGCGTGGCAGCTCACTATCTAGTTAACCAGTCTTACAAAATAAAGTCTGGCGCTGTTGTGCTTGTGCATGGAGCCAGTGGTGGTTTAGGACAGATAATATGCCAATGGGCAAAGGATAAAAAGGGGGTAGTTATAGGTTCTGTAGGTTCTGATGAAAAAATGAAGATAGCTTTACAGAATGGCTGCACATACGCAGTAAATTACAATGATAAAGACTTTGTTTCTAAAATTATGGAGATTACACAAAATAAAGGAGTAGGTGCAGTATATGACCCGATAGGCTATGCTACAAGCAAGCTTTCTTTTGAATCTTTAGGCAAGTTCGGCATATATGTTTCCTATGGGCAGATATCAGGCAGCGCCCCGGTTAGCTTTTCTTTACTTAGCTCACGTTCGCTATTTGCTACAGGAACCTCGATATATCATTATAAGCACGACAGATTCACATTGGTGCTTACTGCAATGGAAATCTTTGAGATGATAAAGAAAAAACTTTTAACTGTGAGGATTAACAGAAAGTATAAATTCGATGAAATAATAGAGGCTCATTGTAATATGGAAGATAGAAAAGTAAGTGGATTGAATATCATTAAAGTTTCTTGAATAAATCAGCAATTTCAACCAACTGCTCATTAGGTTATGTTAATATATCAAAATCCATGCATGCGCAGAGTATCCATAATTGCGCTATAATGGATCTCTTGCACAACCAATTTATGGTAAGGAATTTTTAGGAGAAACGCAGATGAGCACTGCAGAATACTTGGAATATTTGAGAAGTATAAGCAAGTTTTGGTGCAAAATCAGAAAGCAGGTTATGTAAGAGATTTAACTCCTCCTTCAATGATAATCCCTCTATGTTGCGTCATCGCACTCTGGAACTGTACATCTAAGAACCTGTTTAAAATCTTCGTAATAGGAGAGAAATGAAGGAGAGAACAATCATCTGTAAGCTAGTGTTGAGTTTCCGCTCGCAATTTTTCCACAATCGTCTGCATTTTTCTAAC
>JAITUS010000087.1 GCA_031286185.1 Rickettsiales bacterium | reverse complement strand
AAAGTGGGCTAAATAAGATGTAATGTGGTTGATTTGTTAACACTTTGCACGCTTTTAGGCGAAAAATAGATCATTTAAAGCCTTTTGCTTGTTCCTCAGCCGGTCCCCTGAACAGATACTTCATTTGGTAAATTTCTTGAGCATAAGGGTTATACTAACTTTCGTTATCGGAGAGTCAAACAAGATACATAATAAATTCACTAATCGTAGGGAAACTTTTTAATTTGTCCTATTACCATTGGTATTACCTGAAACAATTGGAGCTTCTCGAGTTGCAAAAAACATTTTAAAGTCTGAAAGAATGATGTGGAAATTTTTGGATGATCTAGAAAATGTTCCACTGACAAATAACCATGCCGAGCGGCAGATACGGCATTATATTGTTTATCGCAAAAACTCATATTTTACACAATCGGAGCGAGGAAACATATTCCTCGAGCGAATAATTTCATTATACTTAACGTGGGAACAAAAGGAGCTAAATCCTTCCCATAGCCTCTTATCTATCGTTTCCTAAACCGCTCCCCTGAATGGATACTTGTAATACTATCAACACTTAAGCTAGATCTTACCCTATTCTCATCAGTTAATTTATCAGAGTCAATGTACTCAAAATTTTCTATTGTATCTATTACATTCTGTTCACTACAATTCAAGCTAAATAATCTTCTCATTAAAGGTATCTTGACCTCTTGAATAAAATTAGAAATTATTTGTTTACTGCTGTTATCTGACTTGTCCCAAGCATTGAGGATTTCTTGATGATTCTTCTTTTTTTTCAGCTCTTTCTTAGTAAATTCACATGCCTCATTTTCTGCATGCATTCCAATTCTATCTTCTATGAGGTATTCCACCCTAATACCAGGGTGTATTCCTTCTAATGACTTTAGCATTGCACCAATAATGCCGGTAAAGCAGGTTTCAGGAACAACTGTTCCTTTAGCATAGTTCATGGCATACATTAAAGACCTTACCAACTCTTGCCTTTTTGATGCAATTGATTCATCATCTCCACTATTACAGGCCTTTAGGACCAAATATAAAATTTGCCTCCCTGTGAATCCAGAAACATGAACTTGTTTATCATCATTGCACCATTCTTTAAAAAAACTAATCAATTCTCTTTTATTATTGTTTCCAAACTCTTTTTTTTCTTCTATATACTTGATAAACTCAACAAATTCATCATTACGTATAACACCATTGGGTTCTGGTATCTTCTCACCATATTCACCTTTGAGTGTATTAATACTATCAACAATGCTATCGTTTGCCATATGAGGCATCATATGTTCTTTCATAGCACTCATCATATTCTTTGTACCAATTAGATTCTCATACAAACCATCGGAAAGTAGCTTTAATGAAGCTTTAAGTAAGGCTATGGGGTTAAGTTTTGCTGGTCTTGTTTCAGGCTGTAATAGGATTATTCCAATTGCCAATGGTATCGGTGCTAACAGCCAAGCTAATATTAAAGGCTTAGAGAAAAAGTAATAAATTGTTAGTCCCGCAATACATGAAACTAAGATTGACTTGATTATGTTACCTTGACCAAATATTTTCCAATATTCTTTTTTACTTATCTTCTCCCCACCTTTTATTTTTTTATATCCAAGAAATGTTTTGATTTCTGTGTCATATAGGGCAGATACCAAGCTGACTGCTATCGAAGTAGGAATGGTTGCTATAGTTAACGCATAATAAAAAGATAAATAGAGAGCAGTTCTAACTTTACTGGAGCCATTGCGAGGAAATTGTACTTGAGAAAAACCTATCATAACCTACTCCTTCATACTACTAAATTTTCATAATAATATATATAATGGTTTTAAATTTCAATGCTTAAGTATCTTATCATCCGCACACTCATCATATTCAATTTCAACTGTAGAGTGCGCTATTTCAAACTTATCCAGCAATATTTTTTTTATTCCATACAAAATATCAGTATGTTGCACGCTTCGCTTAATTTTAGCATGCATAGTTATTATGAAATAATTATCAGACAGTGACCATGCATGTATATGGTGCACATCTATCACTTCAGGTAGCTTAGATACAATCTCACCTTTTATTTCCTCAGCGGAGATACCTTCAGGTGTACCTTCAAGAAGTGTATGGCAGGAATTCTTGAGAATTTTATAGCCGCTATTTAGAATTATTATGCTAACAAATACTGATAATATTGGATCTACTACCTGCCATCCAGTAAGCATGATAATTATGGATGCAAGTATAGCAGCTACAGAACCTAAAATGTCTCCTATAACGTGCAGTACGGCACTTTTTATGTTTATATTGCTTTCGCGGTTACTATGTAATACAAAAAGGACTACAATATTAGCAATCAGCCCAAGTGTGGCAATCATTAACATTGTTTGCCACTCAACATTGACTGGAAAGATAAACCTCTTTATTGACTCAATTATGATGATTGCTGCAATGAGAAATAGAGTTAACCCATTGACAAATGCTGCAATTATCTGCAACCGATGATACCCGTATGATCTTTGTAGGTCAGATTTCTTAGCTGAAAACCTGTGCGCCACCCAGCTTAAGACTAAGGCAAAGAGGTCAGTGAGCATATGTCCTGCATCTGATAGCAGAGCAAGCGAATGTGAAATTATTCCACCCACTATCTCCATGAGCATCGTTATCGCGACTATTATTATGGAATAGATTAAGCGTTTGGACTCTGCTGCTGAGTGTTTACCGTTGTGTACCACTGCCATATAAAATCTTTTCATGAACAAAAATGGGTAACACTGGACTCGAACCAGCGACCGCTTGCACGTCAAGCAAGTGCTCTACCAACTGAGCTAATTACCCATCGTGGCTTTAGTATAGTGCTTCAACAGGATGAAAGTCAATTTGCTTTTAAACTATTGATTTTTCGCATAACAAACCAGCTTTTGGCAGCGCACTGGGTATATCATCCAGGAACGAAAAAATTACTTGACAAACCTTCGCCAGTCTTGTTATCACAGCAGCAAGGGTATTTCTGACTCAAAACTTGTTTTGATCTGCAGGCTCAATGACAAAATTCAGTAAAAAGCTCAGGGTATTTTTTGGCGGGTTGTATCAAATTATAGCGGTGCATGTCTTTTAATTTTTTTCTACATTCAGCCAAATCGC
>JAITUS010000085.1 GCA_031286185.1 Rickettsiales bacterium | reverse complement strand
TGTGAAACCACTACAGGAATGATGAACGATATAAAGGCTATCGGAAAAATAGTGAAAGATTACAATAAGATATTTATCGTTGATGCGATGAGTAGTTTTGGTGGTATTCCATTGGATGTAGCCGAGCTTGACATTGATTATTTAGTCACCAGTGCTAATAAATGTGTGCAGGGCGTGCCTGGATTCGGCATAACAATAGCAAGAATCAGTGAGCTTGAAAAGTGCAAAGGAAATGCAAGGTCGCTATCACTTGATTTATATGACCAATGGCGAGGTTTAGAAGATGGTTCTGGTAAATGGAGATATACATCTCCAACACATGTGGTTCGTGCCTTTTGTCAGGCATTGCATGAGTTAGAACTTGAAGGTGGTGTGGAAGCTCGCCAAGCACGCTATGCTAACAACCAACAAACATTGGTGAATGGCATGAAAAAGCTCGGTTTCCAACCATTGCTTCCCGAAGAAATGCAATCTCCAATAATTACTGCATTTCATTATCCAGAGAACCATAGCTTCACTTTTGTAGAGTTTTATGAGGCTGTAAAAGCAAAAGGGTTCGTGATTTATCCTGGCAAAATCAGCAAAGCTGAGACATTTAGGATAGGCAATATCGGCGATGTGCATCAAAAGGATATCGAAGGATTATTATTGGCCATAGAAGTGTTTTTGAAAGAGATTTAGTGATAAAACTTAAACTGTAAGGGCGTTGTGCACGCCCTTGCAGTGAACAATATTGGAGTTTGTATGTGTGGTATTGTCGGAGTATTTAGTCATCGAAATGCTTCATACATGGTTGCTAATGCACTATTTTCTGTTCAGCATCGTGGTCAGGAAAGCTGTGGTATTGCTGTTAGTGATGGTCGTATGATTAAGCTACATAAGCAAAATGGTTTGGTAAAGAATGTGTTTCCTCAGGAGAAACTAGACCAGTTTGTTGGTGGTATTGCTATTGGTCATGTTCATTTTCCAACTCGTGGTGCTGCTAATGAAAACAACTATCAGCCGTTTTTGTCAGAGACATTGTCTGGTCCTGATTATTCATTGGCGAGCAATGGTGCCTTAGTTAATTATGCCGAGATTCGTGGTTTACTAGAGAATAATGGTGTGTTTCTGATGACTGCTAATGATGCAGAGCTTACTCTTAAATACATTGTTTTTAAAGTTGAGCAAGAGAACTTGACTATTGTTGAAGCTATTCAGTGTTTTATGAAAGAGGTTAAAGGCGCTTACTCTGCTGTACTTTTGACAAAGAATGAGCTTTACATGTTTCGTGATCCTCATGGGTTTCGCCCTTTATCTTGGGGTAAGACCGATGATGGCACTTTTGTAGTAGCATCTGAGACTTGTGCACTGGATATTGTTGGAGCTAAATATGAATCTCATGTTAAACAGGCTGAGATAATCACTGTTAATGCTAACGGTATTACACATATTTTGAATGATCCTCTCGAGTATCGAGAGTCACAATCGCCAAAGCATTGTATCTTTGAGCATGTTTACTTTTCTAGACCAGACAGCTATCAATTTAATGAGGATGTGTTTAGAGTTCGAGAAAGAATTGGTGCTAAGCTATCTGAGAGCGATGGTGATTTTACCCCTGACTTAGTTGTTCCTATTCCTGATACTTCCAATTTTACTGCATTTGGATATGCTAATCATAAAAAAATGCCTGTGACGTTTGGGCTTATACGAAACCACTATGCTGGCAGGACATTTATCAAACAAAGCCAAACAGTGCGGGATGTTTCAGTTCAACAGAAGTATAATTATTTACCGCATACATTTGATGGGAAAACAGTTGTGCTTATTGATGATTCTATTGTTCGTGGAACTACTATTAAAAAGATAATAGATTTGATTCATAAAGCAGGTGCAACAGAGGTTCATTTGCGAATTGGTTCACCACAGGTTAAATTTCCCTGTTATTATGGTATTGATATTCCTCATCAAAATGATCTTATTGCAAATAATAAAAGTCTTGAGCAGCTTAGAAAGGACTATGGAGTGACAACGCTGAAACATGTGTGTATTGATCTCTTGGGTGAATGTGTTAGTAAGCCTTTGAATTATTGCTATGCTTGTTTTACTGGGGAGTACTTTGTTTAGATAATGTCTACTGCATAAATGTGAAGGCGACATATATTGAACACATTTGGGCAACGCCCCTACGATCGTGAAAGGTTGTTAAAGCACGCAAGAAAGTTTGACCAATTTATTGCTATTTACTATAGCTTACTAATGTTACATATAGATATATAAATAGTTACAGGTTGTTGACAGTAGTGTCAATCGTGCCACAAACTATACTTCGATATAATGACACAATACTTGACGTTTTAAGCCGTTCTACTACATGTCATTGGATAAGTGCAATATCATATCATCTTAAATTTGACAAACTTTAATGTCTCATTTAGGTGTGAGGTCGAAGGTCGACTCCCTGCACACTGCTAATCCCCGCAAGAAAGTTCTGCAAAAAGCGAAAGAAAGTTTTGCAATTTTTGATTTTGTGAGTAATTATTTGCAGAACTTTAATGTAAAATTGCAGAACTTTCTTGCGGGGATTATCTGTTGGTATCCTTTCAAATCGCTTTGGATAATTTCTAAATGCATTCTGTTTCATCTTGTTTCCAGTAAAGCTTCTGTTCCTTTTTCCATTTAAGGACATAAGATTTTTTACGGTTTCATTTGTGGATTTGTAGTAATTTAACATACAACCCTCCTCTTATTAGTACTCTGGTTCTTTGAAGAAGGAAATGCAGAAACAGAATAATAGTTCCGCAACCTGCTTATTTTTGAATCTACAGGCATTGTCATCAATCGAAAAACATTGTTTTTCATTATATCCTCCATAGTTAAATCATTCATTTTTTTTTTTTTTTAATTGCACTGTCTAATTTTAATGCACAAATAAATTAGACACTTTGGCTTTTTTGTAAAAGCATTAACTTTGTTGTTTTATGAAAAAAGTAGTTGACGAAATAAGTGTCTTTTTTTATCGTGCGTTTAATTTTACAGTACATTTAATCAGACTAAATATTTGTTAAATTAGGTCGTTAGTGATACGTTATTATTTGCATATTTTATGTAAATGAATAGCCTTATTGTTAAAAAAGCGACATTTTCGTACATTTTTTAAGCTTTTAGACCCATTTCTTTTATAAAGGTATAAAGTGTCTGTCTTTGTACCTTTAACTTCGTTGCTATTATTGATTTAGGTGTTTTCTTCTCAAGCATTTCCTGTATCAATGCTTCTTTACCAAACAATTTTCTAACTTTAGATTTACTTCCTACTGGCCTTCCGAGTTTTACCCCCTCAGCTTTTTTCCTTGCCAAAGCTTCTTTAGTGCGTTCTGATATTAGGTTTCTCTCAATTTCAGCAGATAAACCAAAAGCAAAAGCAAGCACTTTACAACTAAGATCATTTCCCAGACGATAGTTATCTTTAATTGTCCAAACTTTGATATCTCGTTGCATACACTCATTAAGGATTCCCATTATCATCAATAGATTTCTCCCTAATCGAGATAATTCAGAACAGATTAGTATGTCGCCTTTTTTCATTCGTTTCAATAGATTTCCAAGTTTTCTCTCATTTACTGATTTCTTACCAGAAATACATTCCTCAATCCATTTACCTATTTTGAGATTATTTGCCTCGCAATATCTGCCTATCTCAAATCTCTGATTTTCAATTGTTTGTTTGTTTGTTGATACTCTAATATAAGCATATATCATTTTGTATACTCCTTTAAATATTTATTAAGAACAATAAATATAAAAAAGGCAGGTTGAATAATGAAATTTATA
>JAITUS010000017.1 GCA_031286185.1 Rickettsiales bacterium | reverse complement strand
CTATCCTTTATCGCTAAGGTAATCTTCTTTGTCGGCTCAATAACATATTTCTTAAATAGCTCTTTCGATAACGCTCCGGCATTACTGTCAAACAACTGTATAACATCTGCTCCAAACTCTATTTGCTTAATCAGATATACGATTGTTGCCTCCGTTATCCGCTTGATTACTTTCTCCAAGCTTGAGGGACAGAAATTCAGCACTTTAGAAAAAGTTTTGCTGCTTCCACCTTCTATGATGTACGAAGCAACTGTCCACGGACCTCCAGCAAATCCTATGAGAGACTTTTCCTCTGGCAAACAACTCCTTATTCCCTTTATAGCGTTTAGAATCGGCAGGGTCTTAGCTTCAATTTCTTGTGGACTTCCCAGCTCCTTAAAATCCTCCACGGGCCTTATCACTGGACCTACGCCGCGCATGAAGTTCACATCACAACCCAGAGCATCAGCCACTATTAAAATGTCAGAGAAGATTATCGCTGCATCCATGTTAAATCTTGTAACTGGTTGTAGTGTCAGCTCCACTACCAAATCTGTGCTATAACACATCTTTATGAAATCACTCACGTTTTTTACCGCTTCGCGGTACTCAGGAAGAGACCTGCCCGCCTGGCGCATCAGCCAAATTGGTGTCTCTTTACCCTGCCTGCCCTTACTTATGGTTCTTGCTACTATTGTTTTACTGTTCTCTAGTCTAATTAGTCTGTCTTCTTTCATATAGTAAAGTATAATAGTAGTAATAGTTTTATCAATGGTCTGTTATTAACTTAAGATTCTGTGAAGGTTCTTATTGCCCGACTTGTGGATAAGTATGTTAGTAACTTTTGTATGTTATTGATTTTCTATAGTAACTTATGTGCATAAGTAGAATGTTCAGATTGTTAGTAATCTTCCCTTATGGAAAGGATTTTCCCATTGTACGCTGTTATATAGTTATGTATGCACTAGTGAAAAAGTTGTTGATCAATTGTTAGTACCCGGTATCAACAGATAATCCACAAATTAATTTGACATTATTCACATGCTTATTAAACATTTAACAACAGTTTTCTTGGTAAACCTGATCCAAAAATATTTTTACCATCAGTAGGAAGCAAGTTGAGTAAAAAAGGAACTTTTATAAAACGAGTAGCGTACAGAATTTTTTTGTTTCTTTTCAAAATGGCTCGTGTGCTGAGAGAGTGCGCAACTGAAGCATTAATGAAGGATTTACCGGATCTTAATATATTCAACGGTCTAATAAAATTCCATGACTGCAATATAACTGATGTGATGACTCCACGTACAGAAATATGTGCAGTGGACATTGAATCGAGTAAACATGAGGTAATGAAGAAAATAAAAAATATTCGCCACACTAGGGTGTTAATTTATAAAAATGATTTTGATAATGTGATAGGTTTTTTCTACGTAAAAGATGTTATCCTAAACGAAGACGAAGGTTTTAACCTAAGGGAACTTGCACAAAACGTAATATTCGTACCGCCCTCGATGAAGACTACCAGCCTTTTCATCAAGATGAGGTCTTCCAGATCGTATTTGGCTGTTGTGTTGGACGAATATGGTGGAACTGATGGCTTAATTTCAGTAACTGATCTTGTGGAAGAGTTGGTATCAAATATTAACAGTGGAAGTGAACCTTCTGAGTATGCAATTGTAAAGTTATCTCAGAGTAAGTTTGAGATATCAGCTAGAACTCTGATAAAGGACATAGAGGAAAACCTAAAAATAGAATTACGTAGCCCTGAGGAGGATTATGCCACACTTGGTGGGTTAATTCTTTCAATTGCTGGCAAGGTACCTTCTGTAGGTGAAGTTGTTAAGTACAAAAACGGTGTGAAATTCGTTGTTAAGAATGCGAGTGAGAGGTATATTGATAAGGTAATATTAGACTTGAGTGATTACAGAAACTAGATTAGATCTCTTGCATAACCTGCTTTCTGATTTTGCGTCAAAACTTGCTTACGCTCCTCAAATACCTCAAGTATTCTGCGGTGCTCATCTGCGTTTCTCCTGAAAATTCCCTACCATAAATTGGTTATGAAAGAGATCTATTGATATTCCTCGTGAGGAAGTGTTTTGCCTTTAGGTAAAGAGGTCTACAATATTTACATGCATAGCGCCGATACTTATTTTAGGTAAGTGCGCTTAGCCTAGATCTGAGGTGCTGTGGAAAGTTTCGATTTTCGTGTTAACGCTTGTAGGTGCTTTTACAAAGTGTGGAATCACTTTAAGTCAAAGTTAAGCCTATTTCCAACAAGTTGTTTTCACAAGTACAGTGTATTTTAGCATTATAGTGCTCCAGTAGTAAGTAGGTCATGTAGATGCTAATATCTTTTGTATTTAGGGTGCCACCTCTTTTCTTGTTTAATTTCTCCACTAATGATTTGCTTAAGGGCTTGTGTTCACTCGAAACTTGCATAGTTAATAGAGTTTTGTCTTTCTCCTGGCTTAATAAAACGGATATCCGTTCAACTTCTGCTACTGTGCTGGCTATGGTTATTACCATATTAGAAATTATTTTGTTTATCTTTTCAATTAAACTTACTTTGCATTTCACAAAATATGCATCTATTTTCCACGTGAGTTTTATTTTTTTTTTAGTAGATAGTTCTCGATATTCAGTTTGGTTCGGTCAAAGCTGCGGTTGTCTGCTGAAGAAGAGTATGCCTGTTTCATAACTTTGTGTTTGTGCATTAAATCATCAGAACTTTCCCTAAGCAATGACAATGCTTCCTTCCACGCGCCGGCGTCGTTCTTGTCACCTGCTTCAAGCTCTTCTAAGGCGAACATTATCCCATTCATAGAGTTAGCAAAGTCATGAAGTAGTCGTCCTGATAGTAGCTCTGTTATCAACAACACGTTTTTGCTCATTAGACAATTGTAAATGATTTAGGTTACCCTATATTGGTAGACATATGATAGTCAATTGGGAGAAAGTTTCGTTGTACTTTTTTTGCCAGGTTATTAATATAGTATTAATAATCGTAGAATTTGCGTAAAGATTATGAGCACTTATGCTAAATCAGGAGTAGACCTTAAGCTGTATAATAAGCTAATAAAAGAGGTCAACCTTATAGTTGGGAAAACTAAAAAAAAGGAAGAGTTTATTAGCGAAGAAGGTTCATTTTCCGCGCTGTTCGATTTCGCTGCACTGAGTAAAAAATATGACCATCCAGTACTCGTTTCTTCAACTGATGGAGTAGGTACAAAGCTGTTGATAGCTCAAGAAGCAAACAAACATGATACTATAGGCATAGATCTAGTTGCAATGTGTGTGAATGACTTGCTTGCGCAAGGAGCAACACCTTTATTTTTCCTCGATTATTTCGCAACAGGTACTTTAAGTAAAGATGTTTTATTATCTGTAGTTCAGGGTATTGCGGAAGGATGTGAACAGGCCAATATTGCATTGGTTGGTGGAGAAACCGCAGAAATGCCTGGAATGTATAGTAATAATCACTATGACCTTGCAGGATTTGTGGTTGGAGTGGTCGATAAAAGTAAGATCCTTCCAAAATGTAACACTATGAAAGAAGGCAACTGTATAGTTGGCTTAGAGTCGAGTGGGATTCACTCAAATGGGTTTTCTTTGATACGCCATGTTTTTAAAGATTTAGGCATAGATTATA
>JAITUS010000001.1 GCA_031286185.1 Rickettsiales bacterium | reverse complement strand
TAACTCTGTGGGGAGGGGAGTAAAATCTGGCTTGTTGGCATTAGTGTCCGCTCAGCTTCACCCTCCCTTGTGAGATATTTTAGCTCTAATATCTCATATTATAAAGATACAAGTGTCGGAGCATTGGGATGACAGGAAAAGGAGGCACTTGGATGACAAAAAGGCTACTTGGATGGCAGGAGAGGGGACACCGTCATAAAGTGAAATGAGATCCCAGTGGGGCTACTTGGATGACAACGAAGGGCTACTTTCGTGACACCCTCCTGGTAGGTTCGAATCACAGTGTTCATGCAGTTGTAAGCGATACAGGTTGGGCAGTCCTGACCACTAGTCCATATATCTTCTAAGCGTAATATGCCTACGAAATTTTAGTGCGATAGCTTGGTTTCTACTAAAAGACAGCATTATGCCAAGAGCAATGCTTGAAGATAAAAGGGAAGAGCCGCCGTAGCTAAGTAATGGCAAAGTTATACCAGTGGTGGGAAAAATGCTTAACGTTACCCCCATGTTTATTATAAATTGTGCGATAAATTGAATCGAAATACCGAGAATTACCAGCAGATTGAATAATTCATTTTCTCTATGTGCAACATAGAGTAAACGAGCAGAAATGATGCCAAACAACATCAATGTGGCTAAACACGTAACCAAACCAAATTCTTCTGCTAAAACAGAAAATACAAAATCTGTATGACTATCAGGAAGAAAGATTTTTACGCTACCTTCGCCGGGTCCAACACCGGTTAACTGGCCTCTTTTGAATGCTTCCAATGATTTTATAACTTGGAAATTATCACGCTGTGTAAAAAAGAGAAAATTGTAAACCCTTTGCTTTATATGCGGGAAACACAAGTAAGCCGCCGCAATTCCAGTTGTGACTATTCCTACTATGCATGCAAAGTATAAAGGTGGTATACACGCAATAAACATTTGGCCAGTAAAAGAATATGTCAAAAGCATGGACATACTGAAATCAGGCTGCAAAAGCAGCAATGTAAAAACCAACAAAAATATTATGATTGATATGTGAATTTTAAACTTCATTCCGCTAGCCAAGACACCAGCTATAACAACAGAAAAAAATGGCCTTACAAACTCAGATGGCTGAATTGAAATTTTGACAATATATAACCATCGTTTCGCCCCTTTTGCTTCCATGCCAAGTATTACCACAGCTACCATTAGAATAATAAATAGAGCAAAACCCACAAACGAGAGGTTAAGTATGGTTTTTATATTGAGAAAAGAAAATGTTACTAGGGTAACCAGTGACAGAACTATATAAACTGTATGGCGCTGTATAAAATAATTTTGCGGTAAAGAAAGGCGCTGTGCAATTGCAGGACTTGCCGAATGAACAAGAACGAAGCTTATGGTCAGCAAAAGGACTACTGGAATAATGAGATAATAATCTAGTGTTCTATACCAGAGTTTAATGTTCATTTTGTTCCAATGTGTAATGCCACTATTCCATAGCTCATATTATGAAACTCAATATTCTTAAAGCCTACTTCTTCAATTTCAATTTTAAACTCAGCCTGAGTTGGAAACTCTCTGATGCTTTTCACCAAATATTCATAGGAACTCTTGTCTTTAGCAACTATGCTACCAATTTTTGGAATTACTTTAAATGAATATAAGTCGTAAAATTTGGTGAACATTTCATTTTGATAGTGCATAGGGGCAAACTCCAAGCAGATAAATTGCCCATTTGGTTTTAATACCCTATATGCTTCACTTAAAGCCTTCTTGCGGTTGGAAACGTTTCGAATGCCAAAGGCTACTGTGCAGTAATCAAATTCGAAATCTTCAAACGGTAAGCTTTCTGCATCTGCATACACCCAGTTAAAATTAAGCTGGTTTGCATTTATAGCTTTATCACGGCCTCTGCTCAGCATATTTTGATTTATATCACATATTGTGACCTGAGTGCTTGGTTCTCTTCTCGCTATTCTTATTGCTATATCTCCAGTTCCTCCAGCGATATCCAAAACCTTAGAGTTTTTTGTAAAATGCACACTATTTACCATCTTATCCTTCCATAGCCTGTGCATCCCAAGGCTCATTATATCATTCATAACATCGTAGCGATTTGCTACGGAATCGAACACCTCTTTAACCAATTGTGATTTATCCATGCTATCTACTATGTTAACCACTACATTATATGGCAATTTTGCGAGATTCTCAAATGCCAGCGCGTGAAGTTGGAATCTAGAAAAAAAGGAACCAGTGTCAGCTACTTGAGCGACAGAGAGGAACTTTCGAATCACTTGGTTAAATTAATGTAACCAATAAAGAAAATGTATTATAATGAAACTTTTATAGCTCAGCGAATCCATTAAGTGGCAATACAAAATATTATCTCTCTTATCATGATATTATCTGTAGCAATTGCCGATATGGCAACTGACCTGTATTCAGTTGCACTACCGAGCATTGCCCATTATTTTGAAGTAGAAGGCCATGTGGTGCAGCTTACAATCAGCTTAAATTTAGTTGGACTTGCAATATCCGGATTAATTTACGGTCCACTATCCGACCATTATGGTAGGCGTCCAATCATGCTGATCGGTATGGCAATTTTTACTTTGGCAAGTATTGTATGTTACATAGCTGACAATATTGTGCTCTTAATACTCATTCGCTTTATACAAGGAATAGGGGCTAGTGTTGCAGGCGTAGTTGGGTATGCAGCAATAAGGGATATGTACTCAGGTAGTGAATACTCAAGAGTAATTTCAAAGCTAAATATGGTAGTAGCGCTTTCACCAGGGATAGCTCCAGTGGTAGGCAGTTATATAATTTCAAGTGGGTACAGTTGGAAATTTTTGTTTTTTATTATATCACTCGCGGCAATTGTTATGCTCGTTTTTATTTACTTTAAGTTGCAAGAAACACTCACTATAAGTAAGAATGAAACCAGTATAGCTAGTGTGATGGTCAGTATTCCTAAACAATATATGTCAATATTTAGAAATCATCGTTTCCTTGGGTTTGCAGCTATCCATGGGTTAACTTTCATGTGGCTTTGGGCGTATATTGCTAACTACCCTTTCATATTTGAGTCTATGGGTGTTGAAGTACAATATTTCGGTTATCTCATATCAATCATAGTTATATTTTACATAATTGGAACTTTGATTAACAGAAGATATGTACCAAAAATAGGGGTTAGCCGGATGTTAATAATAGGTTTGATGTTGCCAATAATACCTGAGAGTTTGCTAGTATATTTTTACTCCATAGGCAAATTAAACGTGTTTATCCTTCAAACTGTTTGGATTCCAAGCAATATAGGCCTTGCATTAGTAATAAGCAATAACGTAACCTCTGCGTTAGAAACAATCAAAAGTATAGGACTTGGTAGTGCAGTTCTCTCATTCTGCAATATGATGTTCGGAGCCATCGGAGTATATATAGTAGGAAAATTCTTTTCTTACGGTATTTTGTCAAATTTGCTATTAACAATAATATGCTCTACAATTGCGGTTCTTATATACTGCCTACTCAAATGTACTAGATCTCTTGCATAACCATACTGACAAATCAATTTTGACAGCACGCTGGAGAAACGAAAAATTTACTTGACAACCTTTGCCAGCCCTGCTATTATAATAATAAGGGTATTTCTGACTCAAAACTTGTTTTTGATCTGCAGGCTCAATGACAAAATTCAGTAAAAAACTCAGGGTATTTTTTGGCGGATTGTATCAAATTATAGCGGCTGCATGCCTTTTACATTTTTTCTACATTCAGCCAAATCGCGCTTAAGCTAAGCGTCAGCAAATTATTATAGCGTCAATTTAAAGTATTATAGAGTCAAAACTCGCTACCCGGGGCTTCTTTGCCTTTTTTCCACCTGGTAAATTTCTTAATATTTATAGCGAAAGCAATTTAAGAGCATGCAGCGTTACAGAAAACGCCAATATTTAAAGTAACAGCCTTTTTTCTAGGTTATGCGAGAAGTCTGCTTTCATTTTGACTAAAATTTTAATCATTACTAATATTAATAAAAATTTAATAATAGTTCTTAACAATATATGAGTTAACATGTGCGCAATTTCTTATGATAGAGGAAATAGAAGAATATTCTCTTAGAACCTGTTTAAAATCTCGAAGAGATGAGGTAAAATAAGCATAGATTAATAATGAGGTGTCTATGCGGAAAAGTTATCCAAGCAGTATAAGTCGAAAGCAATTTGAAAAAATCA